>JBGALP010000317.1:0-4902 GCA_044223805.1 Agriterribacter sp. | reverse complement strand
AATGGTGTGTGTGATATTAACTATTTCGACATACGATATTAAAATATTTAATTCTGTCAAAATGTTAGAATTTCTTCTACATAGAATGCTATAACCAAAAAGTAGTCAATGGGTTACATAAAAAATCGTCACTTCCGGGTTAATCCGCTTATTAACAAACAAAACAAAAGTGAGGCACTTATGTGCAGTGGTTTTACAGCCCTCCATCATCAGATTATATAATCTACAAGAATGACTGGAGGTATTACCATTATTGTTGCCTACACAATCCTGACAGACATCTGCATGCCATGATTGATGATTTTGAAGTGATGCCCATCATCCAAAAAAATGCAATGCAATAAAGATGATTCTCATGTAAACCTGCAACCGCCCGTTCGGGAAGAAGGTATTTATCTATAAATGCTGAAGCAGAAGAGCGCATTACAAGCCGAACAAAGCATACAGCCATGAAAAATATTTAACTAACCTGATTAATCATCACTTGTTATGCCCCGTTCTCCTTTCCCTCTAACATCCGTACAAAGGAAAACAAATCGAACTTTTCTTCCAATAATGAGCCGTCCGCTTTTTTAGTAATCCGCAACATGCGTTGCACCGCATTTTCATCAACGGGAATTACCATTTTGCCGCCCGTTTTTAATTGCTCTACCAATTTTGCGGGAATCTGTTCAGCAGCGGCTGTAACAATAATTTTATCGAACGGTGCAAAAGTGGGCAAGCCTTCAAAACCATCTCCATAAAAAAATTTTATAGAAGGAAATTTTTTCAGGTATGCGAAATTCTTATTGTTGTCAAACAACACTCTTTGCCTTTCAATAGTATATACCATGGCTCCAAGCTGTGCCAAAACACAGGATTGATAAGCGCTGCCTGTTCCTATCTCCAGTACTTTTTCAAACGGCATCACTTCCAGCAATTGTGTTTGATATGCTACAGTATATGGCTGAGAAATGGTTTGATCTTTTGCAATGGGAAAGGCCCTGTCTTCATAAGCGATCCTGTCTAAAGCAGTATCCATAAAAAAATGACGGGGCGTATTAAACATGGCGTCTAATACTTTTTCATCAGTAATACCTTTGGCCCTTAAGGAATCCATCAGTTGTTTCCTCAGCCCTTTATGGCGGTATTCATCTTCATATTTTCGCATAAGCGCCTGCAAGATAAAAAATTGACTTGTCAAAAAGCCAAATAGCTTTTAATGAATGTTTCCGTAAGCGCTATCTTTAGCTTACTCAAACAATTCATTATGCGGGGAGCATTCCGTGCTATCATTGTTATCTTCTTTTTATTACCCACATTTCTGCATGCGCAAAAAGTGGAACTCGTTGAATCAGGAAAAAAAATTTCGTTAAGGGGATTAAGTGTAGTAGATAATAAGATAGTTTGGGTTAGTGGCAGTAATGGCATGGTAGGAAGGTCAGTTGATGGAGGCGCTACCTGGCAATGGATGCAGGTAAAGGGATTTGAAAAAAGCGACTTCAGAGATATAGAAGCCTTTGATGCATCAACAGCTATTATTATGGCTATAGCGGAACCAGCTTATATACTCAAAACACACGATGCAGGCAAAAGCTGGCAGGTAGTTTTTGAAGATAAGCGGCAGGGGATGTTTTTAGACGCGATGGAATTCTGGAACGAACGCAGTGGGATTGTAATAGGTGATCCTGTTGATGGAAAAATTTTTGTTGCCCGCACGTTTGATGGTGGCGACAGTTGGCAACTGTTGCCCGATGCTAACTATCCCATTGGCGAAAAAGGAGAAGCCATGTTTGCGTCGAGCGGTACCAATATAAGAGCGCTTTCTTTATCGGAAGCAGTATTCGTTACGGGCGGAACCTATTCCAGGTTTTTTATGCGAGATCAGAAAGTGGTACTGACGTTGGTGCAGGGTAAAGAAACCACTGGCGCTAATTCATTAGCGGTGTACAACGCATCTTCAAGAAAAGCAGAAAAAAATATGGTAGTAGTTGGCGGAGATTTTTCTGCTGATACAGTATCTGCGCAAAACTGCGCCATAACAAAAGATGGTGGTTATACATGGATTGCTCCTGTTGTTGCACCACATGGTTACAGAAGCTGTGTTGAATATATTACCCGCTACAGGTTAATTACCTGCGGAACTTCGGGTATTGATGTTTCTGAAGATGGAGGAAATCACTGGAAATTGATCAGTAATGAAAGCTTTCATGTGTGCCGTAAAGCAAAAAAAGGCACGGCTGTTTTTCTTGCAGGCAAAGAAGGAAGGATTGCCAAATTGGTGTGGTAGCATAATTTACCTTAAACTCTATTTACGCAGGCGGGTGTGGACACCATAGCGCCAGCTTAACCAATGACAATTGCAAAATACCTGTTCCGTCAGGAACATTTTATAGGTAGAAAATATTGAGACAAAAGGATTGCGTGCCGTAGGTACGCTTTATGCAATGCTGATCCCAACACAAAACGTTCCTAACGGAACGATAAACGAAATATTGATTTTATTCTACCGATAAAATGTCCCGATGGGACATAGAATGTAACCAACTATTCATAAAAATCTTAAATTGATAGCTATTATGAGGACACCTGCCTTTAAGAGCCCCTACCAGTCGGTATCTCCCACCGCCCCCAAAAATATGGTCAGCTAAAATTTGAAATGCCCCAATAGCCTGCCTTAAACGCCCATTTATTTCAAATTGATTATTTTTGCCGCATGAAATTGCAGGAGAAGAGAAATATCCGCGTGGCGATACTTGATTTGTATGAAGGTGCGCCCAACCAGGGAATGAGATGTATCCGCGAGATATTAAACCAGTATGGTGAAGCCAATTATATTGATATAGCGTGGGATGAGTTTGACGTGAGACAAAAGCATGAAACGCCTGAAGTAGCGGTTTATGATATCTTTATTTCAAGCGGTGGCCCCGGTAGTCCTTTGGACAGCGAAAACTCAGCATGGGAAAAAAAATATTTCCACTGGTTAAAACAGGTGGAACAGTGGAACAACAACCCGGCGAATATTATCAAAAAATTTGTCTTTTTTATTTGTCATTCATACCAATTAGCCTGCAGGCATTACAATGTGGCAATGGTAAGTAAAAGAAGGTCTACTTCCTTTGGTGTTTTTCCTGTTCACATTTTAAATGGCGGAAAAGATGAATTTATTTTTGAAGGATTGAACGATCCGTTTTACGCCGTTGACAGCCGCGATTACCAGGTTACACATCCCAATCACAACAGGCTTGCTGATATGGGAGGAACGGTGCTTTGTATTGAAAAAGAAAGACCACACGTGCAGTTAGAACGGGCTATAATGGCAGTAAGATTTAACGAATATATGATCGGCACACAATTTCATCCTGAAGCTGATGCTATAGGGATGAGCATGTACCTGCAAAGAGAAGATAAAAAGAAAAATGTGATTGAAACCCATGGTGAACAAAAATGGGCATCTATGATTGAACAGCTAAACGATCCTGATAAAATTTTATGGACATACGCTCATGTACTTCCCAACTTTCTTAACCAGGCTGTAGGCCATTTACAAACCGCGTAATTATAATTTGAGATTTTTAATTTGAGATTTCTGATTTTTCATTGCGTTCTTTGCCGCTCTGCGTTCGCCGCGAGAAATATCTTTGTAAAGTCCAGCGCTGAAAAAAATTATCGCTACCTTACTGCAAACTAATCAGCATGGTACATTCCTTGCGCAAGGCATTTAACCTGGCTTTTACAGAAGAAAAATACCAGGCATTTTTAAACGACCTGAACAGTAAATATCCCGGAGCTATTGAATTTCGCGTAGCGGAAACGCCCATTTTTGCGGATAAAGCATTTACGCAAAAAATGCTGGATGCATGCGAAAGCATTGTAGATGTAATTACCGACCCACAATTCAAAAATATTACCAGCGGCGGAATACCAACAGGTGAATGCGTAGCCAATGAAACAGCCCATAGTCAAATGATAGCATTTGATTTTGGTGTGTGCATTAATGACAATAATGAACTGGAACCTCAATTAATTGAGATGCAGGGCTTCCCTACCCTGTATGGCTTCCAGGTATATTACCCGGAAGTATTGGAAAAATATTTCAGTATTCCTTCCAATTATACGCATTACCTGGGTGGCTATACAAAAGATACCTATATAACCATGCTGCAAAAATTATTATTAGGCAATCACCACCCAAAGCATGTTATCTTATTGGAAATAAAACCACACGAACAAAAAACAAGAATAGATTTCTACTGTACAGAGGATTACACCGGTATAAAACCCGTTTGCATTACAGAACTTTTTGCTGAAGGAAATACTTTATTCTATTTAAATGAAGGAGAAAAAACCGAAGTAAAAAGAATTTACAACCGGGTGATATTTGACGATCTGAAAGGAAGAACAGACCTTGGAAATATTATAGATATCACCCAGCCCTGGCAGGTGGAATGGGTTCCGCATCCTAACTGGTTTTACAGAATAAGCAAGTTTACGCTGCCTTTTATACAACATCCTTATATACCACAAACTTTTTTTCTCAACGAAATAAAACAGCTTCCCTCCAACCTGGAAAACTATGTATTGAAACCATTGTTCTCCTTTGCGGGTCAAGGTGTGGTAATTGATATCAAGCCATCAGATATTGAAGCCATTAAAGATCCTGAAAACTGGATTTTACAACGCAAAGTAAAATACGCGGATGTGATAGAAACACCTGATGTGCCGGCAAAAGCTGAGATCAGGATAATGTATGTATGGCCGGATACCGATAAACGCCCCCATCCCGCTATAAACCTCGCACGCCTCAGTAAGGGTAAAATGATTGGTGTACGCTATAATAAAGACAAAGAATGGGTAGGTGGTACTGTTTGTTACTTTGAAACTTATTAACCTTTTTTAACCTTTTAATGTTTTGAAAGGTGG
>JBGALP010000316.1:0-4907 GCA_044223805.1 Agriterribacter sp. | reverse complement strand
AAAAGCCGTCGCGACTACATCGTGACAGCTTTCTATGCTCAAGCAATAAGTAAGCACTTATTTCTGAGCCATGAATTCCTTAACCTTATCTTTATGAACGATCGCCTCTTTAAAAGTATATGCACCAGATTTTGGACTACGTACCGCACGGATCACTTTAGTCCAGTTTTTACTTTCTGCTGCTGCCTTGGCATCTTTTACTTTCGCGTTCTTAGAAGCTGCTTTTGCCATGATATATTAATTTGAAATTTGAAATTTGAAATTTAAAGCGATCTCACATTGATATGTGCGAGTCATTTCAAATTGCAAGTAAATTATTTGATTTCTTTATGAACAGTAACCTTCTTGAGAATAGGGTTGTATTTTTTCAACTCCAGACGTTCAGGGGTATTTTTTTTGTTCTTGTTGCTGATATAACGGCTGGTACCCGGCTGACCGCTGGTTTTATGTTCAGTACATTCGAGTATCACCTGTACCCTGTTGCCTTTCTTCGCCATGATAAATAAATTTTAAATGTTATCAGATTTTTTCTCCCTGAGCTCTTAATTCCTTTACAACAGTGTAAAGTCCTCTTTTATTAATAGTACGCAAGCCTTCGGTAGATAACTTTAATGTAATCCACTTATCTTCTTCCGCAAGGAAAAAACGTTTGGTTTGCAGGTTTGGCAAAAACCTACGCTTTGTTTTTATATTCGAGTGCGACACCGAATTTCCTGTAACCGGAACCTTACCTGTAACCTGACATACTCTGGACATAATCCTATTTTTTGGGACGGCAAAGTTCAGGAAAATATCGTTACTATCAAAAAGATTTTACCTTTTTTCAAGGTTTCTACCATAAAATCGCCCATCCGGGCGTTTATCTGGTTCAATAGTTGCATTATAGCCTGTCATAAACTACCAATATCCAGATGAAACCCGGCAAAAAATACCGTTCTGCATACCAGAAGCTTGTCGCCAGGTTCCATCCTACCTGTTAAATCAAAACCGGATGAAAGCAAAACTTTTTTTCTCAGTGCTGGTTGCTGTATTGTTGTATGCCCCTGCAACCCAGGCTCAATGCCCTACTACAGCTACTATATTTCCCAAAGATAGCCTGATTATTTGTGCTGATACCACTTTGAAAATGTCGCTGCCGGCCACCCCAGGTACATCTTATGCCTGGTCAACAGGTGAAACCACCAATGCTGTTGACATACATCAATCAGATAAATACTGGGTGACTGTTTCTACCAGTGGCTGCGCACCGGTTACAGACAGTGTTTTTATAATTTTCAACTCGCTCATATTGATCCCTTACGTAGAAGACGTACTGCTTTGCCTTAACCAACCGGCTCCGCCTTTGCAGGCAGCAGGTCTGGATCTGAAATGGTATACATCGCCTATAAGTGCCGATGCCAGTCCTAATGCACCTGTACCGTCTACCGCTGATACAGGCATCACTAACTTTTATGTCTCTCAAACCATTTTGGGTTGTGAAAGCCCGAGAGCAAAAGTGGTGGCTGAAGTAATTGAGAAACCCAATTTCGACCTTGGAGAAAATATCGTGATTCCCTGCGGCGCAACCGGTGTAGTATTACAAACGGTGAAACAGAAATATACCAATTATACATGGCAGGATGGAACTAAAGAAATAGAACTCCTGGCAACCGAAGCAGCCAATTATGTACTGACCGCTGATAATATATGCGGAACACATGTGGATACAGTAACCACCGTATTATGTAATACAAGATGTCTCAATTTTCCAAGCGCCTTTACACCCAATAACGATGGATTGAATGAAATGTTCAAACCCGGTGCGTTTTGTCCTATTACTAAATATGTTTTTACAGTGTACGACCGGTTTGGCAGACAGGTATTTCATTCCACTAATCCTGCTGAAGGATGGAATGGCAGCGTAAATGGCAAAAAAGCCGACCTCGGAACCTATATTTACTACTGCGTATACGATGATTTTATGCTGAAACGGGAACTCATGTTGCGTGGCTCTGTAACACTCATAAAGTAGCGTTAACCAGGTATATATTTTACCATATACATCCAAATGCACGTAGATTTACGGCTTTACAATTCCTTATTGTATCTTTAGCGGCAATTTTTATATTTTTTGCATCAAACGGATTTGTACCAATGACTGAAGAAAAAAGCCAGAATTTTATTGAAGAGATAATAGAAGAGGATTTAAAAAACGGAAAGTACACCACAATTATCACACGTTTTCCGCCAGAGCCTAATGGATATCTACACATTGGTCATGCTACCAGTATATGCCTCAATTTCGGACTCACTAAAAAATATCAAGGCTACACCAATCTTAGGTTCGACGATACCAACCCTGTAACGGAAGACACAGAATATGTAGACAGCATTAAGGCTGATGTAAAATGGCTGGGGTTTGAATGGAAAAACGAATTGTATGCATCTGACTACTTTGATACCTTATATGAATACGCACAGCGACTGATAAAAAAAGAACTGGCATATGTGGATGACAGCAGCTCTGAAGAAATAGCAGCGCTGAAAGGAACACCTACAGAACCAGGTAAAGACAGTCCGTTCCGCAACCGTGGTGTGCAGGAAAATCTTGATTTATTTGAAAGAATGAAAAACGGGGAGTTTGAAGATGGCAGTAAAACCCTTCGTGCTAAAATAGATATGGCGCATGTAAACATGCTTATGCGTGATCCGGTATTGTATCGTATTAAGCATGCACATCATCATCGTACCGGCGATAAATGGTGCATCTACCCTATGTACGATTTTGCTCATGGCCAGAGTGACAGTATTGAAGAAGTAACACATTCCATATGCACATTGGAGTTTGTGCCTCACCGTGAGTTATATGACTGGCTGATAGAAAAACTGGAAATATATCCTTCCAGGCAATATGAATTCGCGAGGCGAAATCTAACGTATACCATTACCAGCAAACGTAAGTTATTACAACTGGTAAACGATAATCATGTAGATGGATGGGACGATCCACGTATGACAACTATCAGCGGGTTA
The DNA here is from genome assembly GCA_044223805.1 of Agriterribacter sp. GTDB lineage: Bacteria > Bacteroidota > Bacteroidia > Chitinophagales > Chitinophagaceae > Agriterribacter. Next base: position 1,895 of record JBGALP010000316.1, on the reverse strand, counting down.
CGCAGAAGAGGTTTTACGCCTGAAAGCATCCGTGATTTCTGCGATAGAATTGGTATAGCAAAAAGAGAAAACCTGGTTGATATTGGCTTACTGGAACATTGCCTGCGGGAACATCTTAACAAAATAACATCCCGTAAAATGGCAGTGTTAGATCCGGTGAAACTGGTTATTACCAATTACCCTGCAGGTGAAACAGAAGAAGTGTACAGTGAGAATAACCCGGAAGCTGAAAACAATGGTGGTACAAGAGCTATTCCGTTTAGTGGGGAATTATGGATAGAGAGAGAAGATTTTATGGAAGTACCTGCAAAAAAATGGTTCAGGTTAGCGCCGGGAGCAATGGTGCGTTTGAAAAGCGCATACATTATTAAATGTGAAAATTTTTTGAAAGACGAAGCTGGTAATATTACGGAGATCCAATGCATCCATATACCAGAAAGCAAAAGTGGCAATGATACTTCAGGCATGCATGTAAAAGGCACTATCCATTGGGTAAGTGCGGCTCATGCTTCAAAAGCGGAAGTAAGATTATATGACCGTTTGTTTAAGGTTGAAAATCCTGCGGCGGAAGATGATGATTTTACCAACTTTATTAATCCTGATTCATTACAGGTTATCAGCACTGCCTATATAGAACCTTCTTTAAAAAACGCAACGCCCGGCGAACAATTCCAGTTTATCCGCAAAGGTTATTTTACGCTGGATAAATATTCTACGCCTGAAAATTTAATATTCAACAGGTCTGTTACTTTAAAAGATACATGGGCGAAAGAAAGTAAGAAGTAGTTTCTTTTTACATAAATTATAAACCCGTTTCACTAACCGAAGCGGGTTTAAGAAATAGTTTCTTTTTACATAATTTATAAACCCGTTTCCTGATGAAGCGGGTTTATTTTTTTGCAAGCATAGTCAATGATTTCACGGGCTTGAAGCATCAACTTCAATCAACATGATACCAGTATCCGTATAAGCCACCTTCTTTACGTGAGATTTTGCACAGATGTTGATGGTAGGAATTGTTGAATAAAGGTCTGTCGTAGAAAGGTGTCCTCAAAGTAAAAAGCAGTGGCCTATGCGGCTACGAGCCTCGCCGGCTTGAGGAGAATAATGGTTATACATATAAGCGGATAGCTATAAATCATAAGCTCTAACTAAATCAGGCTATCAACAAATTTTTATAACACTCCATTAATACAAGCTCCTTACTTTTGTCGCAAAAAAGAAAGATGCGTTTATTCTTTGTCATTTGTCTGGTGACTGCCTCTTTTACTACTATAGCACAACCGACAGTATATACTTCTTCTAATGCACACTCTCATAATGATTATGAAAAGCCTTCACCATTTTGGGAAGCATATGACCAAGGATTCGGATCTATTGAAGCGGATATCTTTTTAAAAGATGGCAACCTGATTGTGGCACACGACCAACAGCAGGTGTTATTAAACAGAACCCTTGATTCGCTTTATCTCCAACCGATCAATCAAAGCCTGCAAAAAAATAAAGGAACTATATACAGCGATGCATCAAAGCCATTACAATTACTCGTTGATATTAAAACAGACGCTATACCAACACTTAATAAACTGGTGGAACAATTGCAAAAATATCCTGCTATCACTTCCGCCGCTTCCTTAAAAATTGTGATCTCCGGCAACAGACCACCCGCTGAACAATTCAGTACCTACCCTGCTTACATTTATTTCGATGGTGTGCTGGGTACAACATACTCACAGGAAGCATTAAAAAAAATTGAAATGCTGAGTGCCGATTTTAAAGACTACTCCGTATGGACCGGCAAGGGAATAATTGTGGAAAACGAAAGAAAAAAAGTTGATGCAGTAATCAGCCAGGCGCATAATCTGAATAAAAAAGTAAGATTCTGGGATGCACCC
>JBGALP010000023.1:0-34108 GCA_044223805.1 Agriterribacter sp. | reverse complement strand
CTTTTGGGCAGGGGAAAGAACAGGAATATCCAGGTCACCAGATTGTTGAGTTAGGCTTAGTGAAAATGTATCACGTTACTGGAAAAAAACCATATCTCGATCTCGCTAAATTTTTTCTTGATATCCGCGGACCTAAAGGCGATGCATACAACCAGGCTGATAAGAAAGTAGTAGATCAAACAGAAGCAGAAGGACATGCGGTTCGGGCTACATATATGTATACCGGTATGGCTGACGTAGCGGCGCTAACAGGAGACAAACGTTATATAACTGCAATAGATAGTATCTGGAATGATGTGGCGAAAAGAAAATTATATATCACCGGTGGTATTGGCGCCACAGGCAATGGTGAGGCTTTTGGTGCCGCATACGATCTGCCCAATATGAGTGCCTATGCAGAAACCTGTGCTTCTATCGCCAACGTATACTGGAACCTTAGAATGTTTTTGCTGCACGCCGATGCCAAATACATAGATGTGATGGAACGGACACTATACAATGGTTTACTCAGCGGTATATCACTGAGCGGTGATCGTTTTTTTTATCCCAATCCATTGGCTTCTGTAGGGCAACATCAGCGGAGCGCCTGGTTCAGTTGCGCCTGCTGCATCAGTAATATGACGCGCTTTTTACCAAGTATGCCGGGTTATATATATGCGCAGGAAAAAAATAATGTATTTGTAAACCTGTTCGCAAGCAATGTAGCTGATATTAAATTACCCGTAACTATAGTAAAAATTACACAGCAAACTGAATATCCCTGGCAAGGTAAAATCAATATCACCATACACCCAGCTAAAACTGCAGCTTTCGCCATGCATATACGTATACCTGGGTGGGCTATTGATAAACCTATTCCTGGTGATCTGTATTCCTTTATCGGCAACATAACTCCATCCATTCCTGTTTTTGTAAACGGCCAGGCAGTTGACTATAAAATGAATAAAGGTTACGCGGTTATCAACAGAATATGGAAGAAGGGTGACCGTATAACGCTTGACTTACCGATGGAGGTTGAAAGAATTGTTGCCAATAACAATGTGAAGGCCGATAAAGGAAGGTTTTCTTTTCAGCGCGGACCATTGGTATATTGCCTGGAAGGTGTTGATCAAAAAGACAGCACGGTTCAAAATATTGTAATTGACTCATCCGGCAATGTAGAAACTATATTCAATGATCAAATGCTGAATGGGATAATGACTTTGCAGGCGCAGGGATATATTGTTGCGAAAGACAGCAGCAATAATGTGCATACAGCAGAAAAGAGAACGATTACCGCTATACCTTACTATGGCTGGAACAATCGCGGCAGTGGTGAGATGGAAATTTGGATACCATATAGCATTGATGCGGCACGGCCCAAAGCCGGGCCAACTATTGCATCAAAGAGTAAAGCTTCATCTTCAGCAAAAAGTAAGTTAATGTTAAAAGCATTGAACGATCAATACGAACCACTTGACAGCAAAGATCAAAGTGTTAATTACCTGCACTGGTGGCCGGCAAAAGATACTACAGAATGGGTGCAATATGATTTTGATCAGCCATATACTATTTCACAATCACAGGTATATTGGTATGATGATAAGCCCTGGGGTGGTTGCGATTTACCTCAATCGTGGACTTTGATGTACAAAAAAGACAATGAATGGGTGCCGGTAAAAAACATATCTTTTTACGAACTGGCAAAAGATAAATACAATACTGTGCAGTTTGAACCTGTTTCCACCACCGGTTTACGCATGATCATCCAGTTGCAGAAGACTGACGCAACAGGTATACATGAATGGATTGTAAAATAATAATATTTTTTATACGAAATATATCTGTAAAGCATAGCCGCATTTCGGCCTGTTGTTTGTTTGGTTTATACTTGCTAAAAATTATTGCATGAAGCGGTGCGTTCTCTTTTTATTATTTAATATTTCGTGTAACATCATGTATGCACAGTTTAACGACAGTGTACATCACTATATAAAATATGCAACGAGCGGTATTATCAATAAAACAAATGAGGTGCAGTCTTTTGTACTTAATAATAACCTTGGTTTCAGTATCAATAGAAAATATGCCACGCTCAATAACAGTAATTCGTGGATATATGGAAAACAAGGAACCAGGTTAACCAATAATGATGTAAATGCTAACCTGAATTTTGATATTTTAAAAAATATTCAAAAACTATATTATTGGGGGTTAACAAATTTTACCAGCAGTTATTCATTAAAAATCAGGTACCAGTTTCAGGTAGGAGCAGGTGTGGGTTATAATATATTGAATACTGAAAAAGTGGAAGTGGTATTGAGCGATGGAATACTTTTTGAAACAAGTGACCTGCAGCTTACGCCGGATAAACGTGATATATATCATACGTTCAGAAATTCTCTACGTCTGAAACATCACCTCGTGATTAAAGATATAATTGTGCTTGATGGTTCTCATATATGGCAACCATCACTTGCAAATATTAATGATTATATCTTGCGGTCTTCTACTTCGTTAGCAATCAAACTTAGAAAATGGTTAAGTATCAGTTCAACACTTACTTATAATAAACTTTCCAGAACAAATCGCGAAAATCTTTTGTTCAGTTTTGGATTAACTGCGGAAACTTATTTTTAGATCGTACAATTATCTGCGATTGCTGTATTTAAGATCTCATATTAACACTGCGGTATAATTTAGGCGATTGTCCATTTTTTTTCTTGAACAACTTGGAGAAATAATACACCGAATCAAACCCTGTTTGACAGGCTATTTCATTAATATTCATAGTAGTTGATTCCAGCAGGTAACACGCTCTTTTTAACCGCAGGTTTAGCAAGAATTGATTAGGCGGTTCACCGGTAAGTTTTTTAAATTCTTTCCTGAAGGTGGAATATCCCATTTGTAAGGCTCTCGATAGCTGTTCAAAATCCACTGGCTTTTCAAGTGATTCTTCCATAAGAAACTTAGCCTTTTCAATCAGTTTACCAACAGGAGTATTTTCTTGTCCTTTATACAAGGATACGGAATAAATAACACCTAGAATCTGCATGGCGATGCCCGCGATGATTTGTTGATATCCTTGCCCACCCGCCTGTACGGTTTCAATAAGATTATGAAAAAGCCTGAGCAATTCACTGTTCAATCCTACTTTAATAAAAGGAAGCTCTACATTAAAAAAGCCTTTACTCATCAATTCATTGGCAAACGTGCCATTAAACCCAATCCAGTATTCTTCCCATCCCGATTCTGGATTAGGTTTATAACGGTGCCACACACCCGAATGTAAAAACAAACAGGTTCCTTCGTTTATTTCAATAGAACCAGCGTATTCCGATTCGAAAACACCCCCGCCTTTTGAAATGAATAATAGTTGATATCCTTTCAGCACTCTGCCTTTATTCCAAGAAAAAGTATGTGTTGAAGGGTGCTCGTAATTCTTGGGATAACTTTGGTTGGGTTCTACTTTGGAATACCCGGCAGTATCCAGGTACAATCCCCATTTTTCCTCCTCCACGCTCATGTTGAGGTATTTGCAATAATTATTCATGATGGCAAAAAATAAAACTGAGCAATCAAAATTTATCAAAAGGTACAAAAAGAAAATATTTTATCCATTTTTTTCACTTCACATGTAAAATAAATTTGTTAAAATATTTTATAAAATGTGATCACAAACCCGTGAAGAAATTTTATTTACCGGGCATTATAGTCTTGTATTAAAAATAACCTGAATCATAATCAGAATTATTTTTTTTAATATGTTCTACAGGTAAATTATGCCTAATTTTTTACACGCATAATCAGCATCATGAAATAATATTATAATGTTTAAAGTAGGCATTACAAAAGATTTTCTTACAAGCGATGGAAAGCTCGTGTATAAAGATATGGGGCTAGATATATTGGATAATGCCCCCGGCATTGAATATGAGTTTATAAAAACACATCAGTCGCCTGTTACACCAGCTATGTTACATGGGTATGATGCGGTGCTATCTTTAGCGCCTGCCTATAATAAAACCAGTTTTGAAGGTGTGCGCACACTAAAGGCAATTTGCCGCTTTGGTGTAGGATATGATATGGTTGACCTTGATGCGTGCAATGATGCGGGAATAATTGTAACCATCACTCGTGGAGCGGTAAATTATTCTGTTGCAGAATCAGTCATCGCGTGGATGCTTGCACTCTCGCACCGCGTTTTACAAAAAGATGCATTGGTACGCAAAGGCAAATGGGCCGATCGTACATTATATATGGGAAGCGAATTGCGGAACAAAACGCTCGGTATTATCGGGCTGGGTGGCATAGGTGGAAAATTAGTACAGATGCTGGAAAATTTTGGAATGAATACACCTATCGCATACGATCCATATGCTAATAAAGAAGTAGCAACAAAGTACAATGTTCAACTGGTTGAATTGAATACCTTGTTAAGTGAGTCGGATTTTATTTCTGTAAACTGCCCGCTTACAAACGAAACACGCAACCTGGTTGGTGCAAAAGAACTTTCGCTGATGAAAAAAGACGCCTATATTATTAATACGGCAAGAGGCGGTATAATTAATGAGAAAGATTTATTGGAAGTGCTTAAAGCAAAATCAATTGCAGGGTATGCTACCGATGTGTTTGAAACCGAGCCCGCCACAAGCGATAATGCTTTATTTGAATTAGATAATGTAATACTGGCACCACATAGTATAGCATGGACAGATGAATTATTTAGTGAGATAGGACGAATGGCCTGCAGGCAGTTGGTACAGATTGCAGAAGGTAAAAAACCTGATCACGTAGTAAACACACAGATCCTCGATCAGTGGTATTCTAAATAAAAATCAAACAAAGCCATATGTCAACAAGCACAATAATCAATACAAAGGTTCCGGTATACGAACAGTATATTAATGGAGCGTTTACAAAAGCCAGTAAGGCGTATATAGATGTGATAGATCCTTGTACAGAGGAAGTGATTGCTGTTGTTCCGCGTGGCACTGAGCAAGATGCGGCCAATGCGGTTACTGCCGCTAAAGAAGCACAGCACGACTGGAGTATGAAAACTTCTGTTGCAAGAGCAGGCTATCTTAAAAAGATGGCGGCGCTCATCAGGGAAAACCGTGTGCATCTTGCAGAAACACTGGCAAGAGAACAGGCAAAAGTAAAACCACTTGCGCAGGTAGAAATTGATGTTACGGCAGAGTATTATGATTACTATGCAGGCATGGCAAGATCATATGAAGGAGAAATCATTCAGAGCGATAGACCCGGTGAGCAGATCTTTTTACATAAATGTCCGATAGGTGTTGTTGTGGGCATCTGTCCCTGGAATTTTCCTTTTTTTGTAATGGCGAGAAAAGTGGCGCCTTCATTGTTAACCGGTAATACCATAGTGGTTAAAGTGAGTGAAGACGCTCCGCTTACCTGCCTGGAATTTGTAAAACTGCTTGGAAAAACAGACTTGCCAAAAGGTGTTTTAAATCTCGTTTGTGGATATGGCGATGAAATAGGAGAGGCGCTTACCAATAATCCAGCGGTAGGTATTATCAGTCTTACAGGTAGTGTACAATCTGGTCATAAAGTAATGGCAGCAGCGGCGAAGCATATTACAAAAGTTTCATTGGAGTTAGGTGGTAAAGCACCGGCGATTGTTTGTAAAGATGCAGACCTTGATATAGCCGTAAAATCCATCGTGGCATCAAGAGTAATATATAGTGGTCAGGTGTGTAATTGCGCAGAGCGGGTATACGTTGAGGAAAGTATTTATGATGCTTTTATCGCGAAACTTGTTCCCGCTATGAATGCGGTAAAAACCGGTAATGCTTCATCCGACGAAGGAATAGACATGAGTGCGCAGATCAATACCAAACAATTAGAGAAGATTTCGAAAATGGTGGAACAGGCGCAGGCTGAAGGAGCCAAATTACTTTCTGGTGGCAAACGCAACAAAAGTTTTTCAAAAGGATATTACTATGAGCCAACGGTAATTGTTGATGTGGATCAGCACTTTGAGATTATGCAGAAAGAAGTTTTTGGACCTGTATTGCCTGTAATGAAAGTAAAAGATTATGATGAAGCGTTGCAATTGGCCAATGACAGCGAATATGGGCTTACCTCATCGGTATATACAAACGACATTAATAAAATGCTGCGGGCTACAAAAGAGCTAAAATTTGGAGAAGTGTATTTTAACAGGGAAAATTTTGAAGCCATACAGGGTTTTCACGCCGGCTGGCGAAAATCCGGTATTGGTGGAGCCGATGGCAAACACGGACTGGAAGAATACCTTCAAACAAAAACTATCTACATTCAGCAGAATTGATAAGGATAAGATATTATATTGTAGTGCTTAATCAATAAACCGACTTTTCATGAACCAATGCTTGCATGCCGGCGTATCGCTGCGCTATACTACGCTTTTAAAGAAAAAAACTTTTTCATTTTTAATTCTGGGTTTGCTGACATTGTTTTTGTTCAGCATAACTATTGCCGCCACTGCCGGAGACAAACCGCCGGCAATATCAACAGAAGCCAACAAAATAGCTGAAATAACATTAACGGCTAAACGAAAATATACGGATCCGTTTAACCAGGTAATGCTGGATGCTGTGTTCACCGATCCATCAGGCAAAACGTTTAAGGTGCCTGGTTTTTGGGCCGGTGGTAACACGTGGAAAATCCGTTATTCATCTGCCGTAACAGGAACGCATACCTTTAATACGGTTTGCTCCGAGGCTGGTGACAAAGGGTTACAAGGGATAAAAGGTCGGGTGACCGTAAATCCTTACGGTGGTTCTAACGCATTGTATCAACATGGTGCATTAAAAATTGCCAGTGATAAAAGACATTTTGCCTATGGCGATGGAACGCCTTTTTTCTGGCTGGGAGATACATGGTGGATGGGACTGACTAAACGGCTGCGTTACCCTGAAGATGTGCAGTTACTGGCCGGGGATCGCATCAGGAAAGGATTTAATGTAGTGCAGATTATTGCCGGTTTGTATCCCGACATGCCTGCCTTTGATCCCCGCGGAGAAAATGAAGCAGGATTCCCATGGGAGCCTGATTATAAAAGCATCAGACCAGCTTACTTTGACGATGCAGACAAGAAAATTTTCTACCTGGCTGAGCAAGGCATAGTTCCATGTATAGTGGGTGCCTGGGGTTATCACCTTCCCTGGCTTGGCGTTGATAAAATGAAACAGCATTGGCGCTACCTGATTGCCCGTTGGGGTGCATTGCCCGTTGTTTGGTGTGCCGCAGGTGAAACCACCATGCCTTTCTATTTGTCAACTAAAAAGAAAGAAGATGAGGAATGGTTAAGAAAAGAATGGACTAACGTGATAGCATACCTTAAAGATACAGATCCGTATAAAAGAATTGTAAGCACACATGCTGCGCATCACGACAGAAGTACAAGATTTTCCATTACCAGGCCAGAACTGCTTGATTTTGACATGCACCAGAGCGGGCACGGCAATGGTCCGGAAAAACAGGCTGCGCAGGCACTCGAAGCCTGGCGTATGCAACCTGTAATGCCGGTGATGAGCGGCGAATCGAGATACGAAGCGTTGGCAATACCAAAGCCCTTGCCTGCATCAGCTCCCCGGCAGGCATTCTGGGCGCATACGGTGAATAGTGGATTAGCAGGTCATACTTATGGCGCAAATGGCATCTGGCAATTAAATGGTATTAATCAGCCTTATGGCAACTCACCGGGAGGCAACAATTGGGGCATTACACCCTGGAATGAAGCCATGAATTTGCCTGGTTCGGCTCAAATAGGTGCTGCGCGTGCAATAATAGAATCGGTGCCCCAATGGAATACATTTGAGCCACGCCCCGAAGGCATCTCCAACTGGTCTCAAAAAGATACAGCTTTATTTGCAGTAACTGCCGCAGATGCAGGGCTTGCATACCTTCCTTCGCCCGGCACCATTAAACTTCGGTTACCCAAAACCGGTGTTAAATATACCGCATACTGGTTCGATCCTGTAACCACAAAAAAACTCGAACAGTTTGCACTTGTTGGAGATAGTGCAGGAGATGCAACAGCTACATCGCCCACTACGCAACAGGATTGGGTACTTGTATTATGGAAGAACGAATAGCTTTTATAAAACATTTTGATTATAAAAGATCCGAACAAACAAACCGACACATACAAATGAGAGAAAGATTTACCAATAAAGTAGCATGGATAAGTGGCGCTGCCCAGGGAATAGGAAGAGGTATTGCTGAATTGCTGGCAGAAGAAGGCGCTATGGTTGCCCTTATAGATATTAAAGAGAAAGAAGGAAACGAACTGGCTGAAACGATCAATAATAATGGAGGTAAAGCTGCATTTTTTTTTTGTGATCTGAATGTAGAAGCATCGGTGCAGCAATCAATTGAAGATACGGTGGCTTATTTTGGTGATCTGCATATACTGGTTAACAATGGCGCTGTAAATTTTGTAAAAGCATTGCATGAATATACTTCCCAGGATTGGGACTGGCAATTAAGCGTTAATCTTAAAGCTATATTCCTGAGCTTTAAATATGCATACCCTTATTTAAGAAAACATGAAAGCAGTCATATTGTAAACATTGGTTCGGTAAGCAGTTTCGTTGGTCAGGCAAAAACTCCCGGTTACATAGCTGCCAAGGGTGCTGTAATAATGCTTACTAAGTCTATCGCTATTGATTACGCATCAGAAGGCATCAGGTGTAATGCTGTTTGTCCTGGCATAACGGATACGCCTATGCTAAGAGAGCACATGGGAGACGAAGCCTTTATAAAGGAACGGCTGCAACGGGTGCCAAATGGAAGAATGTTGAAACCCAAACAAATTGCTGGCAGCGTGGCCTATCTATGCAGTGAAGAATCTGAAGGTATAACCGGTATCAGTTTAATTATTGATGGTGGCTATCTTGCTACCGCCGAATGGAAAAGAGAATTGTCATTATGAAAAAATTACGATTGTGTTGCGCGGATTTTACATTTCCCTTACTCGAACATCAAAAAGTATTCGATCTCATCGCATTATTAGGTTTTGAGGGAATAGACATTGGTTTGTTTTCCGGGAGGTCTCACATTACAGCAGAAACTGAATTTGATAATATTGGTAAGAAAGCGAAAGCGCTTAAACAGCAAACAGGCGACAAAGGATTAAGCATTGCTGATATCTATCTTCAACTGGATACTAACCTGGCAAAATTCGCGATTAATCATCCCGATGATTCAAAAAGAATATATGCAAGACAATCTTTTTTGAAATGCATAGAATACACAAAAGAAGCAGGAGCAAAACACCTTACCACTTTACCCGGTATGCTTTTTACTGATGAAACAGTTGAACGCGCTGTGCAACGCAGCTATGAAGAACTGAACTGGAGAGTTGAACAAACAAAAGCCGCCGGTTTACATTTCTCCGTTGAAGTGCATACGGGTTCGCCATTTATTAATCCTTTGGATTCACTGAAATTGGTGGAGGCCGTACCTGGGCTTAAACTTACTTTAGATTATACCCATTATATCCGTAACGGCTATGCGCAGCAGCAGGTAGATCCGTTATTGCCGTATGCGGGGCATTTTCATGCACGTGGCGCCACGCCAAAAAAATTGCAAAGTTCGGTTACGGAAAATGTAATTGATTATGCTGACATTGTACACAAAATGAAAGCCGATGGATATGAAGGTTGGATAGGGCTTGAATATATATGGATAGACTGGGAGGGATGCAACGAGGTAGACACTATTTCGGAAACAATACGTCTGAAAAAAATTATTGAAGCAGCTTATCAGCAATAGCATTTCAACGCATAATATTTTTAACAGTGAAAGTAAACGCATTACAACAACTCAGAAAAAAAATTGCAGGCAATGAAGCCGTATATGGCTTATGGGTAACGATTGAATCAGCCTGCATTACAGAGATTGCTGTTCATTGCCAACTGGATTGGGTGGTTATTGATGCGGAACACGGCCATATGGATTGGCATAATATTACAGAACATATAAGAGCTGCTGTACGCAGCAACACTGTAGTGATGGTAAGAATCTCAAATATTGATGAGGGAATTATCAAGCGCGTGTTGGATATTGGCGCAGACGGCATTATTGTTCCGCATATTGAAAGCGCTGCTGATTGGAATAAGGCTTTGTCATATGCAAGATATCCACCCAAAGGAATCAGGGGAATAGGCGCTGAGCGTGCTACCAAATGGGGCAGTGCATTTTCGCAACATGTAAAAGATGCCGATGAAAATTTGTTGATGATTCCTATTATTGAATCAGTAAAAGGTGGAGAGCATATTGACGAGATTATTGCGGTGGATGGTACTGAGATTATTTTTTTTGGACCAGCAGATTTTTCCGCATCTGCCGGTTATGCGGGTGAATGGGAAGGTAAAGGTGTAGCAGAAAGTATAATCAATATCAAAGACAAAATTATAGCTGCAGGAAAAAACTGCGGTGTTATGGCAAGATCACTGGATGATCTTAAAAACAGGCATCAACAAGGTTTCCGCATATTGGCCATCGGCGCCGATGCCGGTCTTCTTTTAAAATCAATTAAATCTTTTTTCTAATCATAATATGAATACAAATGTAAAGTTGTCTTCCACGTCACCAGATGGGAGAGTGGAGATTATTAATCCAATCGGAACCGGAGCAATGGCAATATTAGCGCCGGGTATTATTTGTGAAGCACAGGTAGGCGCACATAACAAAGCCGTGAATTTATTTACAGCAATAGTTACGTTCGAAGCAGAACGCACATTGCCTGCACATACGCATCCGCATTCAGAATCTATCACATTGCTGAAAGGAGAAGCGATTGTTGAAGTTGAAAATCGCAGATATTATTTACATCAATATGATAACATTACCATCCCGGAAAATGTAATGCATAAAGTGATTAACGGCTCAAAAAATGAAACGGCTGTATTTCATATTGCCATGCCGGTATCAATTCCTGAACGGGAATTTAAAGAAGATGTAATAACAGAATATATTGTAGTACAAGATAACTTCAACGGCAAATCAGGCAAAGAATACATTACACGTTTTAATAAAGCGAACCGTTATAATGCCGGAACCGGCACAGCATTTATTGATTATTTTAATGAAGCTATGCTTGAAGGCGTTGGTATGAGCGGCGGGTTAGGAATTTTTTATAAAGATGGAAGACTGCCTGCGCATTTTCACGCATTTGATGAATCTATATGTATCATTTCTGGCGAAGCTATTTGTGTTACCCAACACAACAAGTATATACTTTCTGATTTTTCAACGGCATTACAACCTCACGGGCTGCCACATTATTTTATAAATCCATATCAAAATGAAATGTATATGATATGGGTTTATGCAGGTGCCATGCCTGTTAGAACAGAAGTAGAAGATTTTTAATTTGTTTCATTATTCAAAATTGAAACTTCGTCTATACTTAATACATCTTTAGTCAAAAAGTATAAATGAATTGTCAAGATGTCTATTGTTGTGCGTGCGTGCGCATTTTAATTTTACCATCTAACGTTTGTTGTGATTCTCTTTAAAAAGCCTGCTTAAAAAAGTACGCGCTTTTCATCGCAAACCAAAATTAGTCATTATGAAAAAAATTATTTCACGATTTCCCAAACTCAAAAATGTTGTGCTGTTGCAGTTTGCTATGTTGTTCTTCTGCAACTATTCTTTTTCGCAGGAATTATTAAAGCTTTCAGGCATTGTTTCCGATTCGTCAAATGGAAGTCCTTTGGTTGGTGTTACTGTAACTGTGCAGGGTACTGCAAAAGCTACTAAAACAAACAATGCCGGTGTATTTAATCTTGAAGCTCCCAAAGGCGCTACACTGGTGTTTAGTTTTACAAGTTACAAATCTCAAACCGTAGTTGTTAACGACGACAAGGACATTAATATAAGTTTAGGCGCTGTTTCGCAAAATTTGAGCGAAGTGGTTGTTGTTAGCTATGGTACGCAGAAAAAGCGTGAGCTTACCGGCGCTATCAGCAATATTAATGCTCGAGAAGTAAAAGATTTACCGGTTCCTAATATTGGCCAAAAGCTGCAGGGTAAATTGGCAGGTGTTCAGATCAATCAGAATACCGGTCAGCCAGGCGCCAACATGGCTATACGTATACGTGGCGCTGCATCTATTAATGCGGGTAATAATCCATTAATTGTAGTTGACGGATTTCCAATTGAAAGTGGATTGAATACTATTGATCCTGATATGATAGAATCTATCAGCGTATTAAAGGATGCAGCCGCTTCATCACTCTATGGTTCACGTGCTGCCAATGGTGTTTTGCTTATTACTACCAAGCAGGCAAAAGCCGGGCAACGCAGTATTCAATTCACCAGCTATGTTGGTGTACAGAGTGTGTCTAACCGCGGCAAACCCGATTTGATGGATGCGCGTGAGTTTGCGCAATTTAAAAAAGAGTATTACGAAGATGCCGCGAAGTACGAAGGTTATACCGGTGGCGTACCCGCGCAATATCAAAATCCGGAATCAATTGATCCGAGTAAAGGAACTGACTGGTTTGATGTGTTATTAAGAAAAGCGTTGATGCACAATTACAGTTTGTCGCTTTCATCAGGAAGTAAATACGTAAGATCTGTTGTTGGTGTAAGTTATAATAATCAGGATGGCGTAATGATCAATCAACGCTCCAGCCGGTTCACTGCATCCAGCAATAATACATTTTACGCATCTGATAAATTAACCTTTGGATTGAATGCTGGTATTACTTATCAAATAGATAATATCACGCCAAACCTTGGCAATGGCCGTAATATTATACAGGTTGCATACCTCAGCGACCCTGCATTAAAATATAAAAATGATGATGGCACTTACCCTATAGGCTTTGCGCCTCCCGGTATGTTTTCCACACCTAACTATTACAATGTATTAATGCAAACCGTTAACCCCAATAAGGCATTAACGTTAATAGGCAATGCGTATGGATCATATAAAATAATTGATGGGCTTGAATTCAAAAGCAGCATCAATGTAAATATGAACAATACCACCAACAGGCAGTTCAGACCTTCAACTATTTTAGGTGGACCTCAGCCTGCAGCGTCAGCATCGGCTGCTTACAATACCAGCGCCTTTACATCATGGATGACGGAAAATACACTGACTTATACAAAGCAATTTGCTCAAAAGCATAACCTCGAGGCTTTTGTTGGTTACACCGCGCAAAAAGTAACTTTTGAAACCAGCGGTATTAATGGCTCTAATTTTCCCGGTGATTATATAGAGTGGCTGAATGTAGCTGCTACCAGGATAGGTACCGTAACTGCAAACGATTATTCCGTGTTGTCTTACATTGGAAGGATCAACTATAACTATGATGGTAAGTATATCATATCGGCTGCATTAAGAAGAGACGGATCATCCAGGTTCGGCTCAAATAACAGGTATGGTACTTTCCCATCCATATCTGCCGGTTGGGTTGTTTCTGATGAGAATTTCATGAAAGCTATTCCTGTTATCAATTTCCTTAAACTGAGAGGTAGCTGGGGTAAAGTAGGTAATAATAACATTGGTAATTACACTTATCTGGCTGGTATAAACCAGGCAAACTATGTATTCAATAATCAGTTGGCTTCGGGCAGTGCGTTAAATGGTATAGGCAATGCCAATCTTACCTGGGAAACAACTGCAGGTTATGATATCGGTCTGGATGTTTCTTTATTTAACAACCGCATCTCATTCGCCTACGATTATTATTATAAAAAAACAGATGGGTTATTATACGGCATAGATATACCTGTTCAATCAGGCTTCAGCACTATCACATCTAACATCGGTCGTTTCGATTTCTGGGGACATGAATTTTCTATTGACACCAGGAACCTAACAGGGAAGCTTACCTGGAATACCAGCTTCAATATTTCATTCAACAGAAATATTGTGAAGAGTCTTGGTACAAACAATGCACCCATTGGCGGATACCAGGAATACTGGGATGACAACAGGACCGCGGTTGGACAACAGATTGGCATGTTCTATGGCTACATCAATACAGGTGTATACATGACGCAACAGGAATGGGAAACGCAACCACATAATGCTACTTCAATGGTAGGTACAGCCCGCTTTGCAGACATAAGCGGCCCCGACGGAAAGCCAGATGGAAAGATTGATGCCAATGACCGTACCTGGATTGGTAATCCAAATCCTGACTTCCTTTACGGTATGACCAATACGCTGGAGTATAAAAACTTTGATTTGAGTGTTGTAATTGCCGGTTCGGTTGGAAATGATATTGCTGATGACGCATTTCAATCCACGGAAAACCTGGATGGTGTATTTAATGTAAGAAAAGGAGTGGTAAACAGGTGGAGATCAGAAGAAGATCCGGGTGACGGCATCTATCCTCGCACCAGGGCGGGTACTACTGCTGACTTCAGAAACTTTACCACAAGACAGGTATTCAGCGGTGACTATCTTGCTGTTAAAAATATTACATTAGGCTACAGGGTGCCACTTTCCAATACTGCTACCATAAAAAGTGTGCGGGTTTACTTTACCACTCAAAATCCATTCATGTTCACAAAATATCCTGGTATGAATCCTGAAATAGGATTGAATGGTTTGGATGGTTTAAGATTAGGCCGTGACTTTACCGCTTTCCCCATAGCCAGGATCTATACATTAGGTGTAAACGTGCAATTTTAAAACCCTACACTTAAATCTCTTTATATGAAGAATAAAATAATATTGATAGTATTTGCGGCGATTTGCCTGTTATCGTGCAAGAAGGATTTTTTAAACCTTACGCCGCCCACATCACTTAGCTCTGCCTCTTTTTTTCAGGATAAAAATCAATTTATACAGGCCCTTAATGCCGCTTACGTTCCTTTGCGTGACGTTGCTATTATTGGGGTTTATGAAGATGAAATGAGATCGGATAATACCTTCTTTACCATTTACCAGGCCAACCGTGGCTTTGAACCACACAGAGAAGCGTACGCTCAATTTATTGATAATGCCCAATCCAGCGCCATTCCTAACTCTCCCGGCAGCAGGTGGACAAGTGATTACAATGGTATTTCCCGGGTGAATACTATTCTTAATCAACTTACTGATAATACCTTTTTATCTCAGGGTGCCAAGGATACACTCACAGGCGAATCTTCCTTTCTCAGGGCGTACTATTATTTTGATCTGGTTACACATTATGGAGGTGTTCCTTTACACCTCGATCAGATTCAGAATGCAGCCGAATCATTTAAAGCAAGAAATACAGTTGATGAAATATACGCGCAAATAAAAACAGATCTTGCCACAGCTATTCCCTTATTGCCAACTGTTACCAGTTTTCCGCAGACAGGTCGTGCCAGTAAAGGAGCCGCAAAAATGTTGCTGGCTTACGTTTACATGACACAGGCTGCGCCTGATTATCCTAAAGCTGAACAGGAATTGAGAGACATAGTTGCTATGAACTATGGGCTTTTAAACAATTATGCAGACGTATTTGATCCTGCTAATAAAAACAACAAAGAGTCCATCTTTGATGTGCAATATATGTCTGACCTGGTGAGTGGGCAACAAAGCCAGTTTGCCTGGGTGTTCATGCCTAAAGCTACCAATACGCAATTGATAATGGGATTTGATGGTGGACGTATGAATATCTTCAGCGGATGGAATGTGCCAACAGATGAAATGGTAGCATCGTATGAAGACGGTGATGAAAGATTAGATGCTTCTGTTGCTGTAGTAGAAGGTACCATCAGTGGAGTAGAAGATTTTACTATTACAGGATTAAAAAGTGCTGTTAACTATACTCCTGCGCCAGGTACAACTTTCAGGTATATGGTAAAAAAATATTTCCATCCTCCATATGCAGTTTCATTTAATACGCCTGATAACTTTCCTATCTTCAGGTATTCGGGAGCGTTATTGTTATTGGCTGAGTGCCTGGCAGAACAAGGTAAGGAAGGTGATGCATTGCCTTTCCTTAACGAAGTAAGAGACAGGGCAGGGCTTGATGATCTTGGGGCGGCTACCAAAGACAATATAGCCAATGAAATGCGGCATGAACTGGCATTTGAAAATCACAGGTGGCTCGATCTTATCCGCACCGGCAAGGCAATTGAAGCTACAACAGCCAAGGGTACACGCTTAAAAGCAATGTATGGTTGGATATTACCCGCAGCCTTTAATGTTACAGAACAAAGATTAATATATCCTATTCCTGCGAGAGAAATTCAGATCAATTCAAGTTTAGTTCAAAATCCCGGTTATTAATCATAAGCAGTTAGTTTTGGAGCGGAGACAATATTCTTATTGTTTCCGCTATGCTTTTGTGGTCGGCACCGGAGGTCAGACCACATTGATTCATAATTGACATTTCATTGCTGCCGGTAGGTTTCAAGTTCAAAATTCGCGATCAATGAGAAAAATCTTTTATGCTGTAAATGCCTTGCTGTTGCTAATGACTGTTTCGGTCTGTTTTGCACAAGGAAAAAAAACGGCGCTATCCGTAACCAATCTGCGTTGTGAGTATTTAAAAAATCCAATTGGTCTGGATATCCGCCAGCCCGATCTGGGCTGGAATATAGAGACAGCAGCAGGTAGCGGGCTAAAAGATATTTCACAAACGGCTTACCAGGTAATTGTATCTTCTTCCCTGGCATTACTCAATAAAAATACAGGCGATATATGGGACACTAAAAAAGTGAATTCAGATCATTCCATTCACATCGCCTACGCAGGCAAACCACTGCAATCTGAAAAACAATACTACTGGAAAGTAAAAGTATGGACAAAAGCAGGAAAGTTAAGTGAAGTAAGTGCTGTATGGAGCGCACCTGCAAGATGGTCAATGGGATTATTACAACAGGAAGAATGGAAAGCAAAGTGGATAGGCTTAAATGGAGATGCTGAAATAAAAGATTGGAATACGGAACACCGCCGTTTGGCCGCAAGAATGTTGCGACGTGATTTTTCGCTCAGCAAAAAGGTGCGTCGGGCAACAGCTTATGTATGTGGCGTAGGTTTTTTTGATTTATATATGAATGGAAAACGCATCAGCGACCAATTGATGAACCCGGCACTGTCTGGATACAATAAGCGTTTATTGTACATCACTTTTGATGTAACTGAAAATGTACAACAAGGAAAAAATGCGATTGGAGCTGTATTAAGCAATGGTCGTTTTTTTGCTCCACGTATAAAAGTGCCTGTGCCAATGCATAATTACGGTTATCCAAGGCTGTTATTACAACTGCATGTAGAATACCAGGATGGTACGAAAGATATAATCGGCTCTGACAGCATCTGGAAGGTGACTGCAGAAGGGCCAACACGCGCAAGCAATGAATACGATGGTGAAGAGTACGATGCCCGCATGGAAATGAATGGATGGAGCGCGGTTGGATTTGATGATAAGCACTGGAAGCCTGTTGATATTATGGAGAGTCCCGGAGGCGCAATGGAATCGCAGGTGCTGGAACCTATACGCGTAACAGAAACAATGAAACCTAAACGCATTTTGAATCCAAAGCCGGGTATTTATATGGTTGATTTTGGTCAGTCTTTTTACGGTGTGGTGAAATTGAAGGTAAAAGGACAACGTGGTACCATAGTAAAAATGCATTCCAGTTTTAATGTATTGCCCGATGGCACATTAAAATATCAGAACGACAGAAGCGCATTAAACATGGATATATATACTTTGAAAGGAGAAGGAATAGAAGAATGGCATCCCAGATTTAAAGGCAATGCTACACGCTGGGTACAGGTAGAGGGCTTTCCGGGTACACCGCAACCTGAAAATTTTACCGCTTTGGTTACACATACTGATTTTGATAAGGTAGGTGAATTCACTTCATCTAATACTTTATTGAACAGGGTATACCTTAATGCGAAATGGGGTACACGTATGCAAAACCGCAGTTTGCCCATGGAGCCAGACCGAGATGAACGTATGCCCTGGAGCGGGCATCCTTCTAAAACATCGGAAAGTGAAGGCTGGGTGTTTAACGTAGCGCATTTTTATGATCATTTTATTCATAACTACAGAGTACACCAGGGCGATGATGGAAGCTTGCAGGAAATTCTGCCGCCTTACTGGACGTTTAACAGTAAAGGTATTCTTTGGCCAAGCGTGGCTACTATAATTCCTGATTGGCACTACAGTTTTTACGGAGATATCCGCATACTGAGTGACAACTACAATATGATGAAAAATTTTGTGCTGTATACGCTTAAGGCTTATTTAAAAGCCGACAACACTACTGATTTTTGTGATTATGGCGATTGGGTGAATGCTTTGAAAATGGGAGGGGCAGGCGCTGAAACACCAAAGGCCCTGCTCGGCACAGCTTATCTTTATAACAATTGCAGAATTCTGGAAAGAGCCGCTAAGTTGTTGAAAGAAGATAAAGATGAAGTTTATTTTAAAGAAAGGGCAGACAGGATATATGAAGCATTTAATGCGCGTTTTTTAGATAAGACCTCCGGAGTATATGAAAGCGGCTCGCAATGCGCCTACGTGTTGCCGTTAGCATTTGGGCTTGTGCCCGATGCATACCGGGAGAAAGTAGTGGATAACCTGGTTAAAGACATTATGGAAACCCGCAACGGACATACTTCTGTTGGTTTAATAGGCATGCAGTGGCAGATGCAGGTGCTTACCAATATCGGCAAGCCTGAAGTGGCCTATACTATTGCCACCAGAACAGATTTGCCAAGTTGGGGTTATATGATTTCAAAAGGAGCTACCACCAGTTGGGAGCTTTGGAATTCTGATACCACCGGACCGGGCATGAATGGTGAAAGTCAGAAAATTCTTTCAGGAAATTTTGAAGCCTGGTGTTACCAAACTTTAGGCGGCATCAATTACGATCCTGAACAACCTGCTTTTAAGCATATCATATTAAAACCAGAACCAGTGGCTGATCTGCGGTTTGTAAAATCATCATTTAAATCTTTGTACGGAACAATTGTAAGTAATTGGGAAATCAATAACAACAAATTTTCCTGGAAAGTTACCATACCGCCAAATACCTGGGCTACGGTATACATACCGGCAAAGAATAAATACGATGTGACATTAAATGGCGGCAATATAAATTCAGCAGGTTATACTGAAGTTATTGCAACCACACAAAACCGTGTTCAAATTAAATTAGGATCAGGAGAGTATATAATCAACAGTACACAATAGTGAATTGCTTATTTATTCAATAATATCAATTGTCCTAAATGATAGGCCACATGATTTGTTCTGTTGATCAACACACTTAATTTATTTCGGCCGGGATCTTTGGTATGGTCTTCATCCGTCATTGCAGTATGTCTGCCAAACCAATCATTAACCGGCATAGCAGCAAAATAGCGACTGAGTATTTCATTTGATTTTTTCCAATCATCTCTTAAAATGGAAGGAACAGGAAATTGAAGTCCTGATTTATCGGGACTTTTTACAAAAGGTTCGTCAAAAGAACTATATAGGCGTTCGCCTAATCCAAATAAATTGATCATGTTATCATTCACCGCTATTAAATGCCCCATTAAATAAAGCGCCGTATTTTTTCCCGGGGCAATTTCTCTTAACAAATCTTCATCTGTTACACCGTTAAAAAAATTTGTTGCTCTGCCTACTTGTATATCCCATGCTTTGATAGCCATCTGAACAAAAATATCCGGTGTCATTGTATGCTTTTAAATATTTAGTTAATTAAAGCACCAAGCTACAAAGTATTTCTGTAATCATCCACGATGTAGATATCAAAAACCATTAGCTGTTTGTTAACTGGTTGGCTTTAATACTTCCGGGTTAATGTCCGTGGCTTCCACCGAAAATTCCGGTTTTACTTCGGCAGCTATTTCTTTCAGTTCTTCCATTTTTGCCTCGGTGGTGGTATATAGCAAATAGAAAGTGTATTTGCTTCCATGTGCTGATAAATTTGAGTGCATAACCGCTACATCTTTATGTGCAGACAGCCATTCGTTAACCGCATCCTGTAGAACAACAATGGCGCTTTCTTCAAATAACTGAACACTAAACATATGCGACAATTTAGTGAAAGATGGTATTGTCAACATTTTATCTTTAAAATATCATGCCATAAAAATTTAACTTTTTATGCTGCGCAAACCATGCGCTTTAATTCATTATGCTAATACTATTTTTTCGGCAATACATTCTTTTGCCGCATCTTAGTAGTTCAAATCAACCGCAATGAGAAAAAGGCTATTCATCTTTGTATCTATAATAATTACATTCCACTACTCCATATCAGCTCAAACCGGTATTAATTTACCAATGCTGCACAACAGGTGGCAAGTACAACCGGATGGCAGTATTGTTCTCAATGCATCTCAAAATCTTCCTTACCATGATCATATTGAGATGAGCGGCTCAAAGGTTTCGCTTTTTCTACAATACGAGATTGATAGCAGTGCACATGCTCAAATAAAACGCACTATTGTTTTTCCCTCTTTTCGTATGAAGCCGAATGATACGCATGCGAGTATGATGTACACTTTCACGAATGCCGATATGCCTAGAATATTTATTGCGAAACATCCTATGCGGTCAGACATCATTGATGGTATTTTTTATAAAGATCTTGATGTAAAAGTACAAACAGTACAGCATAGTGGTATAATGCAGTTGAATAGCACAATAAACAGCAAGCAGGGTGATGAAACATATATTTTACAGGAAACAAGAAAGCTTTTTCCAGTTGTTAACAAACCCGCTGCCCTTGAAATTATTACGTTCAAAAACATAGGCAACACAAAAGTTCCCGTAACAATGGAATCTCTGTCGCATGTAATTAAAACAGATAGCGCCAAAAGTTTTCCGTCATCACATTATATTATCCAGTCAACCATTAATCCCGGCACTACTTTGCTCCAGCCTGGCGATAGTATTGTATTTGGCATAGCATACCAGGCTGCCGATCAGCCTGCAATACAAATACCAGATATGGCGTTGGAAGAAAAAGCAAGAATTCAGCGAATACATGCATTCACCCAAAGTTTGCAATTAATAACGCCTGATACTGTTTTAAATACCGCGTTTGAATTCGCCAAGCGTCGTATCAGCGAAAGTGTATTTGAAACAAAGGCAGGACCGATGATGTGCCCCGGCGGTTTGCGGTATTACGCGGCTATATGGGCAAATGATGAAGCAGAATATAGTAATCCTTTTTATCCTTTTACAGGTGATAGTCTTGGAAATGCGGGTGCGGTTAACAGTTATATGATGTTTGCTAAATACATGAACGATGCATACAAACCTATTCCCAGTTCAATAATAGCGGCCGGCGATGATTATTGGGATGGAGCCGGCGACAGGGGAGACCAGGCGATGATTGCGTATGGCGCTTCGCGGTTTGCATTAAGTTATGGCAATGTTGACACAGCGCGTAAACTTTGGCCGTTGATAAGCTGGTGTCTTGAGTTCTGCAAACGCAAAACGAATGTTGATGGTGTTATTGAATCTGATAATGATGAATTGGAGGGCCGGTTTCCAGCAGGTAAGGCAAACCTTAATACCAGTTGCCTGTATTATGACGCCCTTTTGTCGGCAGCTAAACTTGGAGTGCTGTTAAATATTCCCGCAAAACAAACTGAAAGCTACGCAAACGAAGCTGCTGCTTTGCGCATTGCGATAGAGAAATATTTTGGAGCTGATATGAAAGGATATAAAACCTACCGTTATTATAAAGAAAATACATTGCTGCGTTCGTGGATCTGTGTCCCATTAACTATGGGTATTTTCGACAGATCAGAAGGAACAATTAATGCATTGTTCTCACCTGCACTATTTTCTCCGGAAGGTTTTTTAACAGAGGAGGGAAGCGCTACCTTCTGGGACAGATCTACATTATACGCTTTGCGTGGCATATTTGCCGCTGGAGAAACCGAAAGGGCATTGGCTTCTTTGCATTATTATTCACAGCATCGCCTGTTAGGAGATCATGTGCCATACCCGGTAGAGGCATATCCCGAAGGAAACCAACGCCACCTTGCAGCGGAAAGCGGACTGTACTGCAGGGTTTTTACTGAAGGGGTTTTTGGCATCAGACCTACCGGCTTTCGCTCTTTTGAATGCAGTCCTAAGTTGCCTAAATCCTGGAGTAGCATGGCATTAAAGCATATACGAGCGTTCAGTAGTGATTTTGATATTACATTACAAAGAGAAAAAAACAGATTGCAGGTAGAGGTAAATACCCATTCAGGTAAAAGGCAGCTATTCACTATAAAAGAAGGAGCAACAATAAACGTGAAATTGTGATAACAGTTTTATTCCCGCAACAAAAATTCATAGCATTTACATATTACCCGTTCCAGTGAATTAACGGTTTGAACATCGCTGCGGTTGCCCCGCAATTCTTTAAAGACATCACCTAACGTGAAAAATTCAGGAGAACGGCTTTTGTTTTCTGCCGACAAGGGAATGGAGCCAACAACCTCGAGTAAAAATGGTGTATACTTTACCCAGGAATTTCCTTCACTTTCTTTTTTATAATTAAATGGTTCGAACGATTCCGCTTTTTTGGTTTTGCGTACTTTAACACCTCCTTCTTTTGCCGCCACTTCTATAGCTACATCAATGGGATCGCGGTTTTCATCGTTACTGAATGGTTGTTTGGGAAATCCCCGCCGGCTGTGTTTCTTATCTGATGATCGAACAAGCAAAAATTCATACAAACCCGTATTCTTATTTTTGCGGTAACAAATAGCGGCTATGCGTTCAGGTTTGGCTTCGCTTTTTCTTTGTGCAAGAATTTCATCCCACCTGTTTTTGATATCCGTTTTTATATTGCCACAAGGTACCCGCAACACCGAAGCGATCTCATCTTCAGATTGGGGTTGATTAAATTTAGAATACAGTATACCATCAATATCAGAC
The DNA here is from genome assembly GCA_044223805.1 of Agriterribacter sp. Classification (GTDB taxonomy): domain Bacteria; phylum Bacteroidota; class Bacteroidia; order Chitinophagales; family Chitinophagaceae; genus Agriterribacter. Next base: position 11,258 of record JBGALP010000023.1, on the reverse strand, counting down.
GGCAGATGAAAATCCGGAATACCGGGCCTTATTATGTAACAGTTGCCAATGCCAAGCTGACCGATAAATAATCCCAGCTCAAAAAGTACATTGTCCCGTACTACATAAAGCAGCTTTTTATTAAAATTTATTCTGTCATCATCAGAAAAAATAAAGACTCCGAAATGAAATTTTTTAGAGAGGTCAAATATTTTTTCATTGATAAATTTCGCGGGAAAATCCGGCAAATCACGCCATACCGTAACATTACAGGTTTCACCCAAATGTGCCTGAACGGCAGTAGCATAAGGAAGTGCTTTAGTGGATGATGCAACAAATACCCTCGGTTTTTCTGTAACAGTTTTAGTGGCAGGCATATGTGTGGGATTGTATTTAAAGATAATTTCAATTTTGATAATTTAAAAGTGATATTGAGTCAACTGTTTAAATTTATTTGTATTCTGCCTTAGAAATATGTAGTTGTAAGAAAAATTGCAATAGATTAGTGCCTCAAAAAATAAGTTCATGCAAAAACTTCTCCTGCCTGTTTTTTTATGTATCAGTCTTGCAACAAATGCCCAGAAAGCGCTTCAGTTATGGTACACAAAACCTGCCGATAAATGGACAGATGCTATGCCGGTGGGTAATGGTCGTATTGGAGCAATGGTTTTCGGGAGATATGGACAGGAGCGTATACAAATGAACGAAGAAAGTGTTTGGGCTGGAAGTAAAATCAACAATAATAATAAAGCATCTGCACAGCATTTGCCAGAAGTTCAGCAAGCGTTGTTTAAGGGTGATTATAAAAAGGCATTAGAACTGGCAACTGCATATATGGTAGGCACTCCGCCAAGGGTGCGTTCTTATCAGCCTTTAGGCGATTTGAATATTCAATACAACTGGATGCAGGAACCGCAACAGTATAAACGTTCGCTCACTTTAAATACCGGTATTGCCCTAACAGAGTATTCAGTTGGAGATAACAATATTGTGCAGGAAGTATTTGCTTCTTCTCCCAAAGATGTGATGGTTATAAATGTAACTGCTACCAAAGCCTTTGACGCGAATATTATTTTGCATAGGGAAAAAGATGTGGATGCATACAAAGCGGATGGTGGTATTTTATATTTTAATGGTCAGATTACAGATAAGCAAGACAGCCTGAGCGGCCCGGCAGGAAAACATATGCGTTTCTCGGGCGCGATGAAAGTGATGGCGATGGATGGCAAGGCCGAATCTTTTACTAATGATACCGCTGCTATATGCAGTATAAATGGTACTAAACATTTTGTGATACTGGTAACAGGCGCTACTAACTACAACGTAAATAAACTGGATACAGATGAAGCTATCAATGCTTTGGAAATCTGCAAAGAAAAATTGCTCAAAGCCGCCTCAGTTAGTGTGGTTGAATTAAAAGAAGAACATATAAAAGATCATCGTTCCTTTTTTGATCGCGTGCAATTTTCAATGGGTGATGAGGCAAATGATAAGATACCGACCAATGAAAGATTGGACAAAGTAAAAGCCGGCACCATTGATCGTGGATTGATTGTACTGTATTACCAGTTTGGCCGTTACCTGTTAATGGGTTCTTCACGTAAACCAGCCAGGCTGCCTGCAAATTTACAGGGCATCTGGAACGAAGAATACGAAGCCCCGTGGAACGCTGATTTTCATACCAACATTAACCTGCAGATGAATTATTGGCCGGCAGAAACCGGCAATCTTCCGGAAACGGTATTGCCTTTAGCCGATTTTATGCAGAAACTAACGGTGCCGGGTGCTGTAACAGCAAAAGAAATGTATAATGCCAATGGCTGGGTATTGCATCACCTTACCGATGCTTTTGGCCGCACAGGTGTTGCTGATGGTGTGTGGGGCGTTTCACCAATGGCAGGACCATGGATGACTTTCCCCGTGTACCGTCATTATGAATTTACAGGTGATAAAACATACCTGCACGATATAGCTTATCCCGTTATAAAAGGTTCTGTTGAGTTTGTGCTTGACTTTTTAATAAAATCACCTGAAGGATACCTCGTAACCAATCCTTCCCATTCGCCGGAAAATGCATTTTTTGTTCCAGGCACTAATAAGCAGGAAACATCGCAACTATCTTATGCCACCACTATTGATATAGAAATAATAACAGGGCTCTTTAATAATTTCATTCAATCTGCTACTGTGTTGAACCTGGATAAGGAACTGGTAGCAAAAGTGCAACAGGCCCTTAAACAATTACCTCCAATAAAGGTTAGTTCAAAAGGAACTGTACAGGAATGGATCCAGGATTTTGAAGAGACCGAACCTGGGCATAGACATATGTCGCATCTGTTGGGACTTTACCCGCTTAATATTATTTCATTACATACGCCACAATTATTTGCAGCAGCTCAAAAAACAATTGAAAGGCGGTTGGCTAACGGTGGCGGTCACACCGGATGGAGCAAAGCGTGGATCATTAATTTTTACGCCCGTTTGTTAAATGGTAACGAAGCTGGAAAGCAGATACAATCATTATTACAAAAAAGTACGCTGATCAGTTTATTGAGTACGCATCCACCTTTTCAGATTGATGGAAACTTTGGCGGTTCGGCAGGGATAGCAGAAATGCTGTTACAATCCCAGAATGGGGAGTTGCATATTTTACCGGCTTTACCGGATACATGGGCATCAGGAAGTATTAAAGGGCTTTGCGCAAGGGGAGGATATACGGTTGATATAGTATGGGATAAAGGTAGCCTCACTTCGTTGGTGATAAAAGCTGCGAAGGCTGGAAAATATAACATCCGTTACAAAGATAAATTGATACAGAAACAATTCGCAAAAGGGAAGAATGTGGTTAGATTGTAGAAAGACTACATCTCCGATCGCTGTACCAAACAAATCTTAATATGAAAATGTCCAGCCTGATAAAACTGCAAAGAATGTAAACTTCATTAGTATTGGCAGGAGGCTTCTCTCTTCATGAAATTCCGTCTCGCCGTTTCAGTTGTATTTCGCTCGCAAAACGGTGAGGGAAGGGTTTTGTTTCTGATTAGGGCATTTCATCACATGGAAGAAATGATTACCCAAAAGTATTCTTCCCCGGCAAACCTGTGTATTCTATTCCACGGTAAATGTATGACTGTGTAAGCATTCAAGCAATATGGTCATGGCATGGTTTATGAACTTTGCCAAATATGTGTTGCTCTTTTTGTTACACACAATATCATGAATAAGAAAAAATTAAAAAACCAATCTGGTTTTTCCCGCTTCTTTAATCGTATTTCTGCATGGATTACCCGCAAAACCGGCAGCCCCGGTGCTTTTATTATTGCCGCGGGGTTAGTAATACTATGGGCAGTACTTGGGCCGGTATTCCACTTCTCAGATACATGGCAACTGGTGATCAATACCAGTACAACTATTATTACTTTTTTAATGGTCTTCATTATTCAACAGTCGCAGAACAGGGATACCGCGGCTATCCATCTTAAATTAAATGAATTGATTGCCAGTGATGAAAGAGCGAGTAACCGGCTGGTAGATGTTGAAGATCTTACAGAAGAAGAATTAATGGTATTGAAAAAGTTTTACATTGAATTATCGGATAAAGCTGAAAGGCAAAAAGATGTTTTCTCTTCTCATTCGCTGGATGAAGCAGAAGAACTACACAATGAGAAACTAAACCGCGTTCATAAAACAAGGAGGTAATATCAACATACCAATAAAAGTGCGGTATAAATTACATATGCCGCACTTTTTTTTAGCGATAGTTTTTTATATTGATTTCTCCTGGTTCGCCATATGTGTTTTACTAATTTATGCAACAAAAACGCGGATTGCCAAAGTTTAATGCAAGGCTAAAATTTAGTTTTGTTAACTCAATTCATCCTTAAAATAGTACGGTTAGACAACTATTAGTCTATTACGCCGGTAGATTAATAGACTGTTCGTATATTTGTGATAGATTTATTCCCTGTTAAACGTCAATTGCATTAAGTGTAATAAATTGTAACAATATGGCATTAATTGATTGGCTCAGGCAACCGTGGCCATGGTATATTTCAGGACCCCTCATTGGTTTAACTGTACCCGTTCTTTTGATTTTAGGAAACAAGTCATTTGGTATAAGCTCTTCGCTCAGGCATATTTGCGCCGCGTGTTTGCCAGCTAAAATTCCTTATTTTAATTATGACTGGAAAAAAGAGCGGTGGAATCTTTTTTTTGTTACCGGTATTTTAACAGGATCATTTATTGCAGGTATATGGCTGGCTAACCCTAACCCGGTGCAGGTAAATGCTTTACTGGTCAAAGATCTTGCTCAATATGGCGTTCAGGATTATAGTCGCCTCGTTCCGCCTGAATTGTTTAGTTGGTCGCAGTTGCTTACCGCCAGGGGATTGATCCTGATGATAGCAGGAGGATTTTTTGTTGGCTTTGGAACAAGGTATGCAGGGGGATGCACAAGTGGACATGCCATTATGGGGCTTTCTACATTGCAATGGCCATCACTCGTGGCTACCTGTTGCTTTATGGCCGGAGGTTTTATTATGGCAAATCTCTTTTTACCTTATATTCTTGCTTTATAAATGTGATTATGATGGAAACAAAAACATTACAGCCAAGGGTTGCCGAAAACGATTATGAAGTGCGTTCTTTAGATGCTATGTGTATTAATGAAAGCAGGTTGGAGCATAAGTGGTATCACAATATTAAATATTTTGTCGCTGGTATATTGTTTGGGATTATAGCCGTAAAATCTGAGATCATCAGTTGGTTCCGTATCCAGGAAATGTTCAGGCTTGAATCATTTCACATGTATGGTGTAATAGGAAGCGCGGTGGTAACTGGTATTATATCAGTTTTGCTCATCAAAAAATTCAATATTAAAACCATTTATGGTGAAAAGATCAATATTTATCCTAAACCATTTAATAAAGGACTGATATACGGTGGGTTACTATTTGGATTTGGCTGGGCTTTAACCGGCGCGTGTCCCGGACCGTTATACGCACAGATAGGAACAGGATCAACAGTTGTTATAGTAACATTGCTAAGTGCTATTGCCGGCACATGGGTATATGGCAGATTCAGAGACAAGCTGCCGCACTAAAGCGTTTGAGAAAAGTTATAGGTTACAAGTTGCCGGTTCCAGGTTATTATGAACCGTATTCTGCGTACTTACCTCTGCCTCCTTCCTTTTGTACGGTGTGACCTTCGGTGCCGACCCGAACGTTTCCCTACACCTAAGCCCTACACCTTATACCTTAAGCCGCATACCTTCTTACAGCCTGTTTTCTTTTACCCAATCCACGGTTGTTTTTATCCCTTCTTCGAGTGGACGTATACGGTAGCCTAATTCCTGTATAGCTTTTGAACTATCTAATGCCCAGTCATATTTATATTTTGCTACCCAATCCGGCGTGATTAAAGGAGGCTTACCTGTGATGCTGGCATTTATAACCATTAGCCTGCTCATTGCAGTAAGCACAAAAAAAGGTACATGGCGTAATTTCTTTTCTATTCCGCTATGTTTTTTTACAAGATCCATAAACTGATTAAAGGTTGCGTTAACGCCACCCAATATATATCGTTCTCCGCTTCTGCCTTTTTCCATTGCGGCAATATGCCCATCTACCACATCATCTATATAAGGATAGGAACCAATATCTTCACCACTGCCAGGTATAATTTTCCAGGTACCTTTTATGTAACGCTCCACTATTTTTGTAAATGGATTGCTTCCGGTATCCAATCCGGGACCGTAAATGCGGGATGGATTTAATATTACAACAGCTAATCCATTATCCGCAAAACTCAATGCTACTTTTTCAGATTCCGCTTTTGTTGATTCATACAGGTTGAAGTATCCGGTGATCCGCGGATCCTGCTCTCTCATAGGCTTATCTTTTGATGGACCTATTACGCCAGCAGTTGATGTATATACTACTTTTTTTACGCCTGCCTCTTTCGAAGCAGTCAGTACCTTTTCCAACGCCTCTACGTTGAGTGTATGAAAAATGGTTTTGTCTTTAGCCCAGATGCGTGCATAAGCAGCAAGATGATATACGCGGTCAACATTTTGTAATGCAGGCTTCAACGATTCCGAATCGGTTATATCGCCGGTGAATATCTTAATATTGGGTTTTCTGAATTCAGGAATAGTAGGAGGATTTCTGACCAGTAAATGAATGGATTCACCTGCGGCAGCAAGTTTAGCAGTTAATACAGAGCCGATATATCCTGTAGAGCCGGTAATTAAAATTGCCATTGCTGTTTTTTAAAAGACAAAGGTAGCGGGTTTTGAGGTGGAAGGTGTGAGGATTAAGGCATAAGTTGAATACAGATAAACCTTTCTCCATAATCCCTTCACCCTCCACCCTCCACGTTGTGCCATAATACCCTATATGTACACATACACCATTATCAGCAATTTTGTACTTTTTCTAATTCAATTCTCCTTATCAGATATTTTTTTGTCAATCCGGAATAGATACCAGCCAAGAAGGGAAAGAAATATTAATATAATAACAACGAACACATAATGCCTCATATGCGGTCCAAGACGATTATGGGTAGTAGCCGCGCTATCAAACGTGGTTGTTTGCGCTTCGATAGTTTTTATGACAAATAGATAAAAGAATAAGGATAAGTATTTCTGGATTTTCATAAAATGTTTTTATCAACAATCTTTCTGATGCGAACAGATAACGTAGTGATCCAAACACCCAATAAAATATAACCCGGTAAAGCAACGCACCAAAGCAATGCAAACATCTTGGGTTCAATATCAGAAGGATTGATCAGTGGATTACCTTGTGCACCCGGGTGAAGACTTTCTACCATCCTGGGAATAATAAATAGCGTTGGAAACAACATGGTAAAAGCAAAAATATTATATACTGCCGATACTCGTGCTCTACGTTCGTCACCCTGTACAGAAGCCCGTAAAACAAAATAAGCAAGATATATCAGTAGCCCAACCAGCGTGCCCGTTTGTTTGGGATCACCACTCCAGAACGCACCCCAGGTATATTTGGCCCAAACCATTCCGGTCATTAATCCAAGTATTCCAAATAACAACCCCGTGCGTGCATACTGTTCCGCCTTTATATCATCCAAAACCTTTCCATAGCGGAGTACTTTTATTGAGTTCACAACGGCTATAATAAACATTGTCATCATCACCACCCACAAAGCAGGATGAAAAAAATAATTGCGGATGGTTTCTCTTAAAGTAGGTTTGTCCGGAACTTCCATTAATAACCCAACTGAAAATGTAACAGCGAGTAGTATTAGGGATAAAAGCTTCCACCATTTTTGTTTGATCATATATTAGATTTAACAATAAAAGTTATTTCAATACAATTATTTTCTTACTTATAATTTTAAATCGAAAATAATTAAACCGGATTATTTCCCAAATGAATATCCGAATCATACTAAATGATAAACACAATAAAAATTTATGTGTTCATAATGTTCACCACGCAAGCTTCATCTTTATCGTTATATTCATTTTTAGCCAAAGCAAACCAATCTTTAGCTACTTCACCTAGTTTTGCCGGATGGTTGATTGCCTTTGCAAGTGTAACCGCGTAGTCGGCATCTTTATGTCGTAGCCCTACAGTAAAAGCAGGGTCAGATAAAAATGTTTTTTCTGCCATTCTTCGTGCATACCTAATCACCTGTGGACTTGCAGCCGCACTATTTTCTATTGCCTTAATTACTGTTTCAGTTTGTAGTCCCATTTTTTCAGCCATTGAAATTCCTTCAGCCAGGGCAGCGATTTGAACGGCACCCATCAGGTTGATAATAAGCTTGTATGCTGTGCCGGTACCTACATTGCCAAAATGGAGAATTGCTTTTGAGAAAGATTGTAACAATGATCTGCATTGTTCAAGGTGGTCGGCTGAACATCCTACTAATAGCGTGAGTTCACCTTTCTTTGCTGCATCAGGTATGCCCGTTACCGGGCAGTCAATATATACCAGTCCTCTTTTTTCAGCCGCAGCAGATAATGCTTTTGCGTGAGTAAGCGAAATGGTGGAACATTCTATCACAAAACTTTCTTTTTTCATAACCGGCATTGCGCCATTGCTGCCCAGCCAAACATCCTGCGAAGCAATATCATCTGCCAGCATGGAAATAACGGCGTCGGCATTTTCTGCGGCGGCGGATGGGTTATCAGCCCACATTCCGCCAGCGGCTATTACTTCAGTCGCTTTTTCTTTGCTTCGGTTCCATACTCTAACAGCATAGCCTGCTCGCAGTACGCTCAGTGCTATCCCTGTTCCCATTTTACCAAGTCCTAAAACAGCAATTTTATTCATCTTTTGATTATTAGCAACATTCGAATAAAAAATCTTATAGCTGAAAGCTGACGGCTCAAAGCTCATCACTAATCATGCAACAACATATCCTTCGTTACGGCCGTCGGTATGCCCCCGTTTGTATTGTACGTAAGTTTTAAGCCTATACCGCCACTTGCCTGGAAGTACAACAATTTTATTTTGTGTAAACCTTTTTTCAACGCCACAGTTTGGCTTTTGGGTTGATCGCCATGTGTGCCATCATAATCAATCAACACTTTGTCGTCCATCCACAAAATACTTCCATCATCTGAATGAAGGTTAAAAGTATAAATGCCATCTGAGGATATTCGTATATATCCTTCAAAGCTCAAACCGAAATTTTGTTTTTCCTTAATAGCCGAAAGATCAATGCCGCTATAACCTTCGGAAGTTGGTTTAACGGTTGATAATATATTTACAGAAGCCGGTGAGCCTGTTAAAGTATAAAATTGATACTTTAGTCCCCCGGGCTTTGCATTGGCTGATATTGCTTTTTGCCATGTATATACTTCCGCTTTTGCTTCGGCTATGCCACTGGGTAATACGCCATCTTTAAACGCGCTTATTTTTATATCAGATGTCTGCATCACTTTTACAGGATTATCTGTGTAAGTTGCTGATGATATTGTTGGATCAGAACCATCTAACGTATAATGTACCGTTGTACCTGGTTCTATATTCGTTACCTGAAAGGTTGGGCTTAACGCTCCCTTTGTATAGCTTACATTAAGTGTTGGTTTTTTTGCAAAAGCACCTGCATTGCTCACTTTTATGGTATAGGCATACTCGCTTTTTATTGTTGACGGATCAAATGGGGGAAATTGTATCACCACATTTTTACCATCCTGTTTCCATTGCAATGCGGTGTTATTTTCCAATAGCCAAACATCCGTTCCAGGTGAAAGGGTAAGATCTTTCCAAACAAATTGCTTGCCTGGCCATAAAGGAAGAATGGCATACAGGTTATTTGCCGTTGGGTTGTATGTAAAGAACGCCTTCTTAACCGCGTAGCCAGGCTCTGGATCAACTGTTAGTTTCAACATAAGATCACCACCCGTTTTCCAGTCGGCATTTTTAGGACTATAATCTCTTCTGCCTCCACTCCATTGCGAAGGTGTTTTCCATCTTCTTGTTCCATATATCGCTTCGCTGTTCAGTTTTATCCATTTGCCCATTTCCAGTAATCTGTCCTGCATAATAGGGGGAATCTTGCCATGCGCATCTGGTCCTATATCTAATAAAAAATTTCCTCCGCGGCTTACTTTATCAATAAGGCTGATGAGTAATGATTGCGTAGAATTGTAATCCCAGGCATCTTCCTCACGGTTATAACCATACGAAAACCCCATACCTCTGCTTTCTTCCCACGGGTGATCTTCAAAATCAAGATCAGGCTGATATTCGGGCGTAAATATGCCACCATGATGAAAGCGGGTATCAGATCCCCAACGATCATTGATAACCACATCATTTTTAACCGCGCTTTCATTAAACAACCAAGACAGAAATTCCGCAGACCTCCACTGTGAAGAAGGCAATTCCCATTCGCCATCCGTCCAGAAAACTTCGGGTTTATAGGTTGAGATTACGTCCTTCATTTGCGGCCACATATGATCGTTAATGTATTTTGTTTTATCGGTAAGCCAAAGCGGATTATACCATTCGTACAACGAATAATACATGCCGGGTTTTACAGATGTTTTGCGCAACGCTGTAAATAAATCTCCCAAAACATCTCTTTTAGGCCCAGCCTCAACAGCATTCCAGGCAAAATCTCTATCCTTGCTGGCTTCCTTGCTTGGCCATAAAGCAAAACCATCATGATGCTTTGATGTAAGCACCACATATTTTGCTCCTGAAGCTTCAATTACTTTCGCCCACTCATCCGGGTTATACAGTTCTGCTTTGAATAGTGGGGCTAATTGATAGTAGGTATCATCTCCAAATACTTTTTTATGATAATCTGCAACAGCGCCATTAAAACTTTTCGATTCCAGCCAATGCTGGTACCATTCTGAATATTGTCCTTTAGGACTCCACGCCGGCACCGAATAAACACCCCAGTGAATAAAAATGCCAAACCTTGCATCGGTATACCATTCCGGCATCGGGCGTTTATCAATAGATTCCCAGTTGGGTTGGTATTGTTGAGCTATCACAGAAGAAGTTATTGTGAAAAATAAAACCAGGAAAAGCAATTTGAAGAATGTTCGCTTCAACTGTAAAACAATTGTTGGGAATGTAAATAACATGGTTGGAATATTTAATGTTTATTTCACATGGCTTGATGATGCCGATAAATATACTTATTACCTTTTAATACTTCCTGTAAGACGGCAACAGAAAAGGTTTTTACCAATTCATTTGCCGGTTATAAGGTTATAGTGAAATCAAAATCTCAAATCTCAAATCAGAAATCTCAAATCCCCCTCCTGTCAAACTGGCATTTTTTTTAAAGCCTTTTGGCTATCTTTGCCCTCCTAAAAGAGAAGGACGTACATGCAGGACTTGTTGACCCATAAAATACAAGATGAATCAAGGCAGGGAGAAGCGTATGCCCCCTTTGTTAATGATGCCACACAATACTCTAAAAAGTTTTACATAGAAAGCTATGGCTGCGCCATGAATTTTGCCGACAGCGAAATTGTAGCCTCCATATTAAATGAGTCTGGTTATGGAGCAACCAGGAATTCAGAAGACGCAGACCTGGTTTTTTTGAATACCTGCTCCATCCGCGAAAAAGCCGAGCAAACAGTACGTAAGCGTTTAACAGAATTTAGAAAAGCCAAACGGGCGAAACCCGGTTTACTGGTAGGCGTATTAGGATGCATGGCTGAACGCCTTAAAGCAAAACTGCTGGAAGAAGAAAAACTGGTGGATATGGTGGTAGGTCCCGATGCATACCGCAGTCTGCCGGGTTTGATTGAAGAAGCGGAA
>JBGALP010000315.1:0-4931 GCA_044223805.1 Agriterribacter sp. | reverse complement strand
TTATCGTAAATCTTTTCGTGTACCAGTATTCTTGAAGGACAGGTACATACTTCTCCCTGGTTAAGTGCAAACAATACCGCACCTTCCACCGCTTTATCAAAAAATTCATCATCGGCATCTGCCACACTTTCAAAAAATATATTCGGACTTTTACCACCCAATTCCATGGTAACCGGAATCAGGTTTTCTGATGCGTACTGCATTATCAACCTTCCTGTAGTAGTTTCACCGGTAAAAGCAACTTTATTTATTTTGGGAGAAGTGGCTAATGGTTTACCAGCCTCTACACCAAACCCTGTAACTACATTTAACACGCCTGCAGGTAATATATCTTCTATCAGTTCAAGCAAACACATAATACTGGTTGGCGTTTGCTCTGCGGGTTTTACCACCACGCAACATCCTGCTGCCAGTGCAGGCGCTATTTTCCATGCTGCCATTAATAAAGGAAAATTCCATGGAATAATTTGTCCTACTACGCCTATAGGCTCATGCAGGTTAATGCTTACGGTGCTATCATCGTGTTCGCTAACCGTACCTTCCTCACTTCTTATAACACCGGCAAAATAACGGAAGTGGTCTACTACCAGCGGAAGGTCGGCAGCTCTTGTTTCGCGTATGGCTTTGCCATTATCTATTGTTTCAACTATTGCCAGGTATTCCAGGTTGTCTTCTATTTTCTGCGCTACTTTTAATAATATATTGCTGCGGTATGCGGCTGCTGATTTTCCCCAGGTTTCAAAGGCTTTTTGAGCAGCCTCAATAGCCTTGTTTATATCTTCTGCGTTTCCTCTTGCCGCTTTGGTAAATACTTTTCCGTCAATGGGAGAAACATTATCAAAATATTCACCGCTGGCGGGCGCTACCCATTTTCCGCCAATAAAATGATCGTATTTTTCTCTGAACGCAGGACGGGCTGCCACGGTAGATTTTGGAGCAGCCGCTGTTGCTGTACTCATATGTGCAAACGTTTTTAAGTGTGAAAGAATACCATAAATTTGGTATCATCCATCTACATTCATAGTCATTATTGTATTTTTCTATAGCACAATCGTACATTATGTTTCTATTATAAAAATAGCTGTGTACCTTGTAGAGAATGAACAGAGGAAAACACATACAGCATATTGATCTTACCAATCCTAAATACCTGCAAACATTGGTAGAGAACAGGCGTGTGTTTAACCTGGAGAATTGTGAGTTGAATGTTTTTGAATCGTACAAGCAGGCATTTATGGTGCCACTCACGTTTAACGATGTGGTAATTACCAGTATGGTAAGAGGTAAAAAAGTGATGCATTTGTTTGATGCGGATCCATTTGATTATTTACCTGGAGAAACAGTGATAGTACCCGCTAACGAAACCATGAAAATTGATTTTCCTGAAGCAGAATCTGATAATCCTACGCAATGCATTGCGCTGGCTGTTGACGAAGCATATATAAAGAAGACGGTTAATTTTTTGAACGAGTATTATAATGATAAGGAGCAACACCGCCATTGGGAATTGCAGTTCAATCAATATCATTTTCAAAACGATAACGAAGTTTCTGAACTGATCAATAAACTGATCCGTATTTGCAGCGGTGTAAATCAATCAAAAAATATTTATGCAGATCTTAATTTAAAAGAATTGCTGATCCGCCTGTTGCAGAGCCAGCATCTGGAGCAGGTAATGAAAGAATCAGTGCTTCAGCCCAATATGGGAAGATGGCAATTTATATTAGATCACATACGTACGCACATTACAGACAAAATATTAATAGACGATCTAAGTGTAAAATCTCAAATGAACCGGAGTTCATTTTTTAAAATGTTCAAAGAACAGTTTGGTGTTACACCGGTTGAATATATTACCCGCGAAAGAGTAAGGCTGGCAAAACATTTACTCACCGATACCGATCTTAACATCACTGAAATAAGCTGGCAAAGCGGCTTCAGCGATGTTAACTATTTTGTACGTCTTTTTAAGAAAACAGAAGGCGTCACTCCAGGCGCTTACAGAGCATTGATCAGGAATGCTTATCACAACGGTATTTCCACTCCAAATTAACGTTCTGTTAGTTTTGTAGCTTATTAAAATTCATGTAGGTTTGCCAATCTTATAAAAGACAGTACTAATATGAATTTTAACAGGATCAACAACGTTACCGGATGGATTGTTTGCGTAATTGCTTGTGCCGTGTATATTTTAACTGCCGAAGCTGGCGGAAGCCTATGGGATTGCGGTGAATTTGTGAGCAGTTGCTTTAAATTACAAATTCCTCACCCACCGGGAGCGCCTTTGTTTGTAATAATGGGGCGCATTTTTATAGTACTGTTTGGAGATAACCCAATGACCGCTGCCAAAGCCGTAAACGTAATGAGCGCACTGGCAAGTGGTTTTACCATACTGTTTCTTTTCTGGACTATTACCCACTTTGCCAGGAAGATCTATCAGAAAGCAAATCCACAACTTACCGGCGAACAGATATTTACCATAATGGCCGCGGGCGTTGTTGGTGCATTGGCATTTACTTTCAGCGATTCTATGTGGTATAGCGCTGTTGAAGGTGAAGTATACGCATCGTCTTCTTTTCTTACCGCGTTAGTATTCTGGATGATTTTGAAATGGGAACATGTGGCCGATGAGCCCGGAGCAGACCGCTGGATTGTGCTATTGTTTTATGTAATCGGTTTGTCTATCGGTATACACTTGTTAAACCTGTTAACTATACCTGCTATTGTCATGGTGTATTATTTCCGCAGGTATAAAGTTACCAACTGGGGTATCTTCTGGGCATTTATGGTAGGTTGTATTATTACGGGCTTTACTCAAAAATTCGTTATTCAGTATACCATTACAGGTTCCAGTATTTTCGACCGCTGGTTTGTAAATGGATTGGGATTACCATTCTTTTCAGGGTTCTCAACTTATTTCATATTGCTTGCTATTGTAATTGTAATAGGTATCAGAAATGCAGATAAACTGATAAAAAATTTTACAGGATTTGCCATCTGGTTGAGTGTTTTCATCTTCCTTTTCGCTTTCCCTTTTATATCTTCTTTTCTTACGTTTATCCTGCTTGCAGGCGCTTCCGCCCTGGCTATATACGGTGCATATAGTAAAAGAGATAAAATACTTGATTTTCTTAAGCTGGGGCTTTGGTGCTTCGCGTTTATGCTTATAGGTTACTCAACTTATCTTACCACTATGGTGCGTTCTGCTGCCAACCCTTCGGTAGATATGTATAATGTAGATAACCCTATGAGTTTGGCAGGATACCTCGGTCGTGAACAGTATGGTGATTTTCCATTAATATATGGACAAACGTTCGCGGCTGAAGTAAAGCGTAACAGCGAAGGTGGTCCTGTAATCAACGAAAAGGGAACCCGCTGGCAAAAAGGAAAAGATAAATATATTGATATAGGCAAAAGCTTCGATTACGAGTATGAGGCAGACGATATGATGTTCTTGCCCCGTATTTGGGATGGCAGTAATGAACAGGGACATGCCACCTATTACAGAACATGGCTTGGATTAGATAAGGATGAAAAACCAACTTATGTAAATAATATAAGTTGGGCCATAGGTTATCAAATTGGATGGATGTACCTGCGGTATTTTGGTTGGAATTTTGTAGGAAAACAAAACGATATACAAGGTACAGGAAATGTAAGAGATGGTAATACCATTACAGGCATTTCTTTTATAGATAATCTGTTTTTGGGAGATCAAAGCAAATTGCCTGACAGTATTAAAAACAATAAGGCGCATAATACCCTTTTCGCACTGCCCCTCATACTTGGTTTAATCGGATTGTATTACCAGTATAAAAAGCACAACGGAGATTTCCTGGTTACTTTTCTACTGTTCTTCTTTACAGGGTTTGCTATAGTATTTTATCTGAATGCAGCCGGTCCGCAACCACGTGAGCGTGACTATGCGTATGCTGGCTCTTATTATGCGTTCGCTATTTGGATAGGTATTGGTGTGATGATGGTTAAAGATTGGTTCGCTAAATTTACCAGCACTAAAATGGCCGGTTATGCGGCAGCGTTAGTTTGTACGTTGGCTGTACCTGTTATTATGGGCTTCCAGGAGTGGGACGATCACGACAGAAGCAAAAAGCAACTGGCACGTGATCTTGCAAAAGATTACCTGGAAAGTTGTGCGCCAAACGCTATACTCTTCACTTTTGGTGATAATGATACTTACCCATTATGGTATGCGCAGGAGGTAGAAAAGATCCGTCCTGATATCAGGGTAATCAACTATAGCCTTTTAGGTATTGACTGGTATATTAATGAATTGCGGTATAAGGTAAATAATAGTGACGCTATAGATTTACTATGGGGACCTGAAAAAACCGAAGGTGATAAGCGCAATGCGGTTTATTTCCAGGAGCGACCTAATATTCCGCAGAACCAATATGTATACCTAGACCAGGTACTTACCCAGATCATTGGCAGCGATGATCCTGCATACACCGTTTCTGGCGGGGCAGGTACAACCTATAATACATTCCCAGTACGTAAATTTGCTGTACCTGTTGATACCGCTTTGGTTCGCAGCAATGGAACGGTAAATGCAAAAGATACTGTAGTGAGTGAATTACGGTTTGATCTGCCGCAGAACAAAAATCCATTAATGAAAAATGATCTGGCCGTATTAAATGTAATAGCGGCCAATAAATGGAAACGTCCTATATATTTTACTTCGCCATTTGGTGAGTTGGGTTTTGCACAATACCTGCGGTCAGATGGTTTAAGTTACCGCCTGGTGCCTGTGCAGCCCAAAATTGGAATGGATGGCAGCAGGGATAATGTAAATGATGATGTGGCTTATGATAATATGATGAAGAAGTTCGCCTTTGGCAGCGCTGATATTAAAGGCGTATATTTTGATGAAGAAAACCGTCGCCACTTATTAAGTATCCGCCAGGCTTATG
>JBGALP010000314.1:0-6074 GCA_044223805.1 Agriterribacter sp. | reverse complement strand
CAAGGTCTTTAAAAATAAAATCACCTGGCTTTAATCCATCCTGGTATTTACCTCCGGGCGCTTTGGCATCTAACGCGTCAATTTCCGCCTGGTTTTTTGCTACGCTTAATTTTCTGTAACCGTAAAATGCCCCGATAGCGGACCCCTGCGCTGTATAAGTGAAAGTAGATAGCTGGCTAAAAGCACCTGCCTGAATTGGCGCAGCAAACTCACTTCCTAAAGAAGTAACTTTATTGTTGTTGAAAGCCGCGTTGAAGCTTACATTATAATTTATGCTTTTGCTTATCGCATCTCTGTAGGCTATTATAAATTCGACACCTTTGTTTTCAGCATCTGCAGCATTAATTGTTTTATTAGGCTGCGCTCCTGTGTTGCCAATGCCGGCGCTTGCTGGCAAAGGAATAGAAACCAATAATCCGCTGCTGGCACGTTTATACCAATCAACAGAAAGTGTGAGTTTGTTATTTAAAAATCCAAGATCTAAACCTATGTCTGTTTGATCTGTTTGTTCCCATTTCAAATCTGGATTGGCTATAGAATTAACAGTTGTACCGGGATAAAATGTTTCTCCGGGGCCAAATGAGTATACCAGATTCCCCGTAGGGCTACCACCAAAAGTATAGGGACTGGTAAGAAAATTAGGTATACTGTTATTTCCTGTTCTTCCCCAACCGGCGCGTAATTTACCATCACTGATAAACGACAAACCTTCTTTAATAAAATCTTCTTCACTAAAACGCCATGCTGCGCCCACTCCCGGAAAATTACCATACCGGTTATTGATACCGAAGTTTGATGCTCCGTCTCTGCGTATACTCGCGGTAAAAATATATTTATCACTGAAACTGTAGTTTATTCTACCGTAGTAGGAAAGCAACGAAGGCCTGGCATAATTGTAATAAGAACCCGTTACCGTTTGTGAAGGTGAAACGCTTATGTTCTGGATATTATCGTTAGGTATGTTGGAGCCTGTTCCAGTTAAACCGGCGGTGTTGCCAGCACTCAGGTAGCTGTTTCCCAATGTGGCAGAAATGGTATGTTTCCCAAATGTTTTGTTATATGAAAAATAGTTTTCAAAAGTATAATAGGAATAATCATTGTATCCCTGTGTTGCCTGTCTTGTAAACGTAAGGTAGTTGGACGCAGTGTAAGGATACTGATATCCAACGCTTCTGCCTCCACCAATAGTGGCTGAGACCTGTGATGTGAACTTAAGTCCTTTTATAATATTTACTTCTCCGTACAACTGAGGAAAGAAAACATATTCTCTTGAAGCTTGTGTTTTTACATGAAGAACCTGTAAAGGGTTCGGGACGTTACTGAAATCTTCAACATTTGATACGATGGAAAAGCCGCCTAATATATTAGGATCATATATAGGCTTGTAAGGCGCATACCCTAAAGCATCCGACACATTGGTTAAAACACCGTCGGTATTTGTATACCTTATATTCACAGACTGTCCGAACCTGAAACGTCCTAAGGTTTCGTCTAATGCAAAACGTGTATTTAAACGTTTGTTGGTGAGGTTTCTTATAGTGGATTGCTGGGTGATATAACCTACCGAAAATACATAGGTAACTTTATCGCTTCCTCCGCTCAGGTTTATATCATTTTCAGAAACAAGAGCGGTTCTGAAAACTTCTTTTTGCCAGTTAGTGCTGTCAGTTAAAACCGCAGGGGTGCTAAACTTGGCGGGCAATGCGGTATTGCTGGTAGCGGCAAAATCTTTTAATACGTCAACATATTGAGTCGCATTTAGAAGGTCCAGTTGTTTCCATGCTTTGGCAACGCCCCATTGTGAAGTTACGGAAACTCTTGGGGCACCACTCTTCCCCTTTTTTGTAGTTACTATTACAACACCGTTTGCAGCGGCAGCACCATAAATAGCCGTAGAAGAGGCGTCTTTTAGAATAGTAATATTATCAATGTCTTGTCCACTGAGTGTGTTAAAAAGATTTTTATCTCCCTGTATACCATCAATTACATACAAAGGGTCAACACCGGTAAAAGAACCAGTACCTCTTATAATGATCTGGGCATCTGCTCCAGGTGTACCATTGCTTTGTATAACCTGCACACCGGCAGCGCTATCAGCAATTGGGAAGGGTTTGTTGGAAGTATTGGCACTCCTGCCTTTGCCGTGACCATATCTACTCGTCTTAAACTACTCTTTCTTCTTATAGCACAGACCAATTACGGCGATATCGTCAAGGGCGGTAGTGCTGAGCGCTAGGCTTACTGTTACCAATTGATCGGGATTACGATGGTAACTTCTTTGTCGAGATAGCCAAACATAGGAAACAATGATACCACTGTTGCGCTTTGCCTGTTTTAAAGTGAAATTGCCTTGCGCGTCTGTTACCGTATTAATATTGGATCCTTTATCTTTATAGTGGCATTGGCAAGTGGGTTGGTGGCTTCATCTGTAACTCATCGCTTGCTTTGATCCTGTGCTGACAGGTGTGTAAATGAAAATACACTTATGAACAGTAGTAATAATAACTGCCCAGGAAACCTTGAAGATTGTTTTTCTCATAAATGACAATTGTTTTAGTAATAAAAAGAGTAATGAACAAACGGAACCTGAATTAGCTCGCAGTTTATTGATCTGTTTTAAACAAAATCGGTGAATAAGTTTACCAGGAACGTGTGGAATACACAGCAGATAAGTCTGTTCAAATTGCTGGTAATGGCATATGGCATCACTAATCGTTATTGAGTTTTTAGTTTTGGAAAGACAAACAACAAAATGACAATTAAAGTAAGGAAGATTCAAAACCAACCAATGGTGGTCATTTGTTTATTTGAAGGGTATGAAATGTTAAGCAGTTATATTAATAATGGATTTATTAGAATATTGAAAACTATATTTGTGTATAACGATTATTCATCGGGATAGTTATTATCACTAAATAAAAACTCACCAAAACATTTACTTATTATGAACAATCGCCTGCCTGTGGTTTTTTCTGTTCTGTTTTTCTTTCCTTTACAAAAATGCGCAGAACACTGTTTCACATCTTTCTTCCCCAGCAAACTATCAACAGGAATATATATGGTCATTTTGCTGAACACTTAGGTAGATGCATTTATGGTGGATTTTATGGGAGAAAATAATAACATTATACCTAACACCAATGGTGTTCGTAATGATATTATTGCAGCCCTAAAAAATTAAAAGTTCCTAATTTATGATGAGGATGTTTTGCGGATACTTATCATTGGAAAGACGGGATCGGTCCAAAAGATAAAAGACCCAGCATTGTAAATAAATGGTGGGGGGGAGTAACCGAAGATAATAGTTTTGGTACACATGATTTTTTGAATATGTGCGAATTAATTGGTGCGGAACCTTATTTTTCGGGTAATGTTGGCAGTGGTACTGTGCAGGAACTGGCAGATTGGGTGCAGTATGTAAATCATGATGGTGTTAGCCCAATGGCTGCTTTGCGTAAACAAAACGGAAGAGAAAAGCCCTGGAAGGTAAAACTATGGGGAATAGGTAATGAAGCATGGGGTTGTGGTGGAAATATGAGGGCGGAATACTATGCCGATATTTACCGCAAGTATGCCACTTTTATGACCGATTGGGATAATTCAGGCGGAATGATGCGTATTGCTTCAGGTGCAAGCAGTGATGATTATAAATGGACAGAAACACTCATGAAAAATATTCCGGTTAATATGCTGGGTGGCTTAGCTATGCATCATTACACTGTACTCGACTGGAATAAAAAAGGATCTGCAGTTGATTTTACCGAAGAGCAGTATTTCAAATCTATGAAGATTGCACTCTTTATGGATTCACTTATTATTAACCACTCGGCAATAATGGATAAGTATGATCCACAGAAAAAAGTGGCATTGGTGGTGGATGAGTGGGGCGGATGGTACGATGTTGAACCTGGTACCAATCCTGGATTTTTATACCAGCAAAATACCATGCGCGACGCGATGATAGCCGGTGTTACGCTCAATATTTTTAATAATCATTCAGACAGGGTGCGTGTTGCCAATCTTGCACAAGCTATTAATGTATTGCAGGCGGTTATTTTAACCGATAAAGAAAAAATGATTTTAACACCCACCTATCACGTAATGGAAATGTATAATGTACACCAGGATGCCAGCATGCTACCGGTATCTGTAAAAAGCGAAGCTTTCAAATTTGGAAGTGAGTCGCTGGCATCGGTTTCTGCATCTGCGTCAAAAGATAAAAATAATATTGTACATATATCACTGGTGAATATTGATGATAAAAACACAAAACCCATATCATTAACCCTGGAGGGTAACACGTATAAAACAATTAGCGGAAGAATACTCGCTTCCCCCAAAATAAATGATCACAATACTTTTGAGCAGCCCGAAAAAATTAAACCTGTAGTTTTTAATAGCGCAAAATTAAAGGACAATGTAATTACAGTTCAGTTGCCTGCCGCCAGCGTATTGGTACTCGAGTTGAAATAAGTTGTAGGTTTATCTGGCCTTTGGTTGAATATATTGCACGCAGCTAATCCACTGTATTATTGTACAAGTAAATGTGAAGCATTTTATTTTATCTTTATTTGCTTTATTGTTTATTTCCACAAAGTGGCGTATGCTTAGCATAATATGATAAGAACATTATTCTGTTTCTTCGTTTATACATTAGCTTTATGTTTTTACACGTATGCGCAAAAGCATCCATACCAATTTATCCGGATGGATGTACGGCAAGGACTATCGCACAACCAGGTGAATGCTATTTTTAAGGATAGCAAAGGTTTTTTATGGTTTGGCACTATGTCTGGACTTAATCGGTTCGATGGATATGATTTCAGGGTGTTCAGGAATAATATAGATGATACCACTTCTCTAAGCGATAATTATATCAGTAATATTTTTGAGTTGCCCGATAAAAAACTCTGGATCACTACACGAAATGGAAATGATATTTACGATCCCGTTACAGAATCTTTTCTCCGCAACGAGCAGAAGTATCTCTCTTCGCTGTCGCTTCCCGGTGGTGTAGTTTCTGCTATAATAAAAGATAAACAACAGAATTACTGGTTTGTGTATCAAAACCTAGGTGGCGTTTATAAATATATTACCGCCACCAAAAAGGTGATACCATTTCATCATATAGAAGGCGATTCAACAACCATCGCTTCCAACGATATAGCTATTCTTTCACACGATAGCCATAACAATACCTGGATTATATACCGGAACGGATTTATGGAAAAGCTGGATGCTGTAACAAACCGGGTTGTGCAGCGGAGTGATCGCCTTAAAATAAAAGGCAATGGGCGAACGCAGAATTATGCCCTGTTTATTGATAAGGATGATGAGCTGTGGATAAGTGTATTCTTATCTGCTACTCCGGGTGGCATATATTACTATAAGCCTGCGCTCAATAAAGTTGAAATTTTATCAAAAGATTCAGGTCAGTTCAGATTGAATACCAATATTGTTACGGGTATTGCGCAAAGTGATGATGATAAAATATGGATTGGCACTGATCATGGGGGAATGAATATAATTGATAAAAAAAATAGCGAGGTACAATACTTACTTAGTGATGCGGAAGATCATACCAGCATATCGCAAAACAGCATCTGGAGTGTATATAAAGACAATGATGGGGTAATATGGCTGGGTACTTTTAAACAAGGTATTAATTACTATAGCAGTCAATCAGCGATATTCAGTTTGTATAAACACAAAACCTCCGATCCAAACAGTCTTCCATTTGAAGACATCAATAAATTTGTTGAAGATACTCAGGGTAATTTATGGATAGGAACAAACGGGGGAGGACTTCTTTATTTTGATAGAAAGACAAACAGATATAAATCGTTCCGGCATAATCCAAACGATGCTCACAGTATCAGCAGCGATATTATTGTAAGCTTGTGCCTTGATCATCAAAACAAATTATGGATTGGTACTTATTTTGGCGGGTTGAATTGTTATGATGGCAAAACCTTTACTCATTTCCGCAGGAATATCGCCGATACCAATAGTATCTCTGATGACAGCATATGGGAAATATTTGAAGATGGCGATAATAATTTGTGGATAGGAAC
>JBGALP010000022.1:0-36446 GCA_044223805.1 Agriterribacter sp. | reverse complement strand
ACTTTGATCAACAACGATTTTTTTCAGTGTCTTCGAAAAGCTGGCCTTTGTGTACGGGCCTCCTCACCTTCGGGGAGGCGGGTGGGGCTTTGTTTTATTTATATAGTTCCTTGTGTGCTGCCTGTGCCTTTTCCATTGGCATCTTCAACACCTTTCTGTCGTATGTAAAAAAACCATTGGTTTCAACTTCAACGTCAGTTGTTTGTGTGTATATGGCTGCGGATAAACCCAGC
The DNA here is from genome assembly GCA_044223805.1 of Agriterribacter sp. Classification (GTDB taxonomy): domain Bacteria; phylum Bacteroidota; class Bacteroidia; order Chitinophagales; family Chitinophagaceae; genus Agriterribacter. The sequence continues at coordinate 36,213 of JBGALP010000022.1, read as the reverse complement.
GCAATTAACGTTTTTAACCTGCTGATAAACTCCGCATATTTACTAAACAGTTCATCGCTGTTTTTAAAACTTTGATACCCCCAGTTCTTTGTATTTTGCCAGGTATGTCCTTCAATGGGTAACCCCAGTCCGCCAAACTCACCTAACACCAATGCCTGGGGCTTATCGCCAAACAATTTGGGGTCGGGCATTTCCGGATCGGGATAGTGATGGATGTCTATAATATCGCCTGTTGCAAAGAAATTACCACCGCTTGATTGATTCACCAGGCGGCTAGGATCCATCTGCTTTGTCCATTCTACAATTTCCTTTGTTTTAAATTGTCCCCAGGCTTCGTTAAACGGAACCCATGACACAATAGAAGGGAAGTTATAACAGGCATCCATAATCGCTTTCCATTCTCTGCGGTAAATTGCTTCAGACTCAGCGCTACGGTCTTTATCTAATTGTCTGCCGGAAATCTGCCCCGCTCTCATATCCCAGTCGTTGCCCCCCATATCACCACTTGGCATATCCTGCCATACCAACATACCCAATTTATCGCAGTAATAGTACCAGCGGGCTGGCTCCACTTTTACATGTTTGCGAATCAGATTGAACCCGATCTCTTTTGTTTTTTCTATATCGAACTTTAGAGCTTGATCTGTTGGCGCGGTATATAAACCATCCGGCCACCAACCCTGGTCGAGCGGGCCATATTGAAAAACAAACTTGTTGTTGAGCAACATGCGGGTTATGCCATCTTTATTTTTTCCTACAGATGATTTACGCATAGCAAAGTAGCTGCCCACTTCATCTATCACCTTACCCTTACGGATAACCGAAATTTTAAGATCGTATAAGAAAGGATTTTCCGGCGACCATAATTTTGGATTAGCCATATCGCATAGCAGTGTTTTCACTTTTTCGAGTGTTTGTGGTTAAGCCATCTGTTGACCACCATCCCAGGCAGATACAATGATCTCATCAGTTGGCTGAAGATGCGCTGCTTTTACTTCAACGGTAAGCGTTTGCTGTTCACCAGCGGTTTGCCTGGTAGATGTAATATAGGTCAGCATTTTTCTAACCATACTGTTTGCCATATGCCTGTTACAGGTGTATACCAAATGCCTTCAGGCCTTTACCTGCTTCGTTTCATGAGGTACCACCACCAGTAGTGATCCCAAACACGACGATTTCTGCTTTGTTCCCTTTTTCATGCCGCGGTTATATCAAATGAAAACGGATCATATCCTCCCTGGTGTGAACCAACTTGGTTCCATTTACAAACACATCAGTTTCTCAATCAACCGCGCCAAGATGAATAAGCACTTTTCCTTTTCTAAAGGCAGAAGTAATATCTATTGTTCTTTTATACCAAAGTACACTGTCCTTACCCACATTTTTGCCTACGCCTGAAAGCGCAGATTCCACTGCATAAGGAACCAATATATTCCCGTCAAAAGATGATGGAGCCTGGGCTTCCGCCTGCCGGGGAACGATGGCGTATTGCCATAGCCCATTTAAATTCATCCAGCTTTTACGTGTAAGCTGCGGACGTGGATATTCCGGCAAGGGATTGGAAGAGGGTCAACAGGCCCATTCCGTCATGATTTTTCCGGATACAGGTTGCCATTTGGTTTGAGCATAATAACTATGCGCAAAAACACAGCAATAAAAAAAACGAATGCTTCATCAGTTATAGTTATAGATTAAACGTAGAAATATCAGCCCTTCAAGATAAGAAGAAATGTGGTTTGTGGTTCGTGGTTTTTAGTTTGTCGTCTCACGTTTGTCGTCTCACGTTTACAGTTCACGTTTACCGTTTCACCAGACCATAGTCTTCCTCTATTCTCCATCGGGCAAATAAAAATCAAATGGTTTATCTCTGTTGAACTAATGTTCCGTTCTTTAATTCTAATGGCGCCACCTGGATAGTAGTGCGGTGGTTGGTATAAAACCATTGCCCATCAGGATCGGGACGCGTCTCGCCGTGCTTTACTCTTCCTGGATGCGTAAAATAAAATACGTATGCCTTTACTCCGGTCACTATTACGTCGCCATGCGCCCCACTGGGTTTGTCGTCTTCTCTTTTACCGGGTTTATCTAAAATCAGTCCCTGCTTTTCCCAATGGTCAAGGTCTGTTGAACGATATACACGCATACCCTGCCATTCGTCGGTGAGCATCCAGTAATAATTTTTAAACCTGAATACCTTGGGTCCCTCATGTGCACCTCCGCCATGTCGGCTCCTTTGCTGTTTCCCAGTTTTCAAGATCTGCCGATTCCGACATCATGGTAACAGAGCCACGCGATTCATCTTTATACCATATTCTGAAAATGCCATCAGGCTTCTGAAAAATAGTAGCGTCAATAACTTTGTGCGATGAAAGATGAAGCGGTTTATCGTACGTCCAGTCCCACATATCCTTGCTGGTAAAATGTACAATATTGGCATCTCCGCCCCAATGATTACGAACACCTTTTATATACACTACAAACATGTGATATACGCCGTTATGAAAAACTATATCCGGCGCCCAAAAAGTATTCATCCCTTTTTCAAATTCAAGATTAAGATACCCGCGAAAAGTCCATGTTTGTCCATGATCGGAAGAAGAGGCAACGCCAATTCCGGTACCGAAATAGGCAGATACATCATAAGCGGGAGCATTTGCCCTTCGTGCGGTATACAACATCCACCAGCTTTTTTCCTGCCTGTTCCAAACCAGCACTGGGTCTGCAGCGCCATCATATACAGGGTCTCTGTATAAAGGCGCAGGAGCGCTGTGAATAACAGTGTTGTTTTGTTGCGCTGATATATGCAGCGTTATAAAACCTGATAGTAATGCCAGTAAGATTTTGTAATACATGGAATAAATTGTGATGGTATGCAATGATACTAACCCCTACGCTTATTCGCCTAAAAGTAAACACTTACGTTGTAAATTTTTATTTTGGAGATTATATAAAATGCATAACTTGAAGTTCGACCTGTATCATATCATAATCCTTGATGTATCTTCTGTAAGAATCTATGCTCCGTTTGTGTAAGTGACCGGTTTGGGAAAGGTTAAAAAATAAAAAAGGCGACTTGCGCCACCTTAAATGTTTTCACAACGGAATAATCCTTATTTTGAATTGAAGATGTAGGGTGATCTACAAAGTGGTTGTAAAAGAACCAAACTACTTAATAATTTGCTTTACCTAAAGAATGCTTGCTCATAGATGAATTATTGAATATAAAGGAGGAAGAGTATTTTAAACAGAAAGGACTAAGGAGATATAAAGCGAGATGGCTTTTATGGTTTCCAGAAATTAATTGTGTAAGAATCTTCCTTGTAGTGCAACGCTGGTAATTTCCCTGTTGTCACCCTACAAAATAACTGTTATGACTTCCAGGAATATTTCTCCGCTAAAAGGCATACTTACAGCCGCTTGTATTTTATTTATTTTAGCAGGCTGTGTAAAAGATCACGTAAGCAAAACGGAAACCTATACCTACACTATAACCACACCAGTATATAAAACAAGGAGCGAAATGCTGGCTTCTATAAACGGCAGCAGTGCGCAACCGGTTAAAACCGCTGGCAAACTTTACATTAAAGACCAGTTTATTTATTTGAATGAGGTGAACAAAGGCATTCACATTATTGATAACAGTAATCCTTCCCATCCTACACAGGTGGCATTTTTAAATATTCCAGGCAATCTTGATATTGCCGTAAAAGAGCATACGCTGTATGCAGATACTTATACTGATCTGCTGGCTATTGATATCAGCAATCCCAAACAGGTAACGGTAACCAATACAATACCCAACTTTTACATGAGCAGGATTTATTTTAATATGCTGAATGCTGATAGTGATATGGTAGTGGTAGACTTTATTAAAAAAGATACTACCGTTACGGGTTCAACCTATTATCCTGATTGCATCAATTGCTCATTTGAACTCTACGCTGCCGCAGCTCAGGGTAACAATGTAACAAAATCCAATAGCCCAGGCAAAGCAGGTTCAATGGCAAGTATGGTGCTGATGAACAACTACCTTTACGCGCTTCGCGAAGCACACAGCATTGGTATAGTAAATGTAAGCACACCGGCTGCACCAACACTCGACACTACTTTTGGCGCCGGCTTTGACCTGGAGACCATTTATCCGTTTGAAGACAAATTGTTCCTGGGTTCTATGTCGGGTATGTATATGTACGATATGACCAATCCCATTGCACCTGTTAAACTCGGTGAGTTTTCGCATGGTAAAGCCTGTGATCCTGTGGTAACAGATGGCACTTATGCCTATGTAACATTGCACGCCGGTACTGCCTGTGGTGGTGCTGCTAACGAGTTGAATGTAATAGATATAAAAGACCTGATGAACCCTACATTGGTAAAAGCATATGATCTTACCAAACCAACCGGACTTTGTAAAGATGGTAACTTATTATTTGTTTGTGATGACGCGAGTGGCGTTCGCCTGTATGATGCTGCTGATGCCGGTAACCTAAAACAGCTTAACAAGATTGACATAAAAGATTCTTACGATATCATTGCCGGTAATAATCATGCAATGGTGGTTACCAGCGAAGGTTTGTATCAATACGATTACAGTGATAAGAGCAATATCAAAAAACTGAGTTTTTATTCGTTGAAGAATTGAGTTGTTAACGTTATTAAAACCTATAAGGTTTGCAGCGCAGCAAGCCGGGCGGCAAACCTTATAGGCTTATGCTAAACTTACTTCTGTTTTACCACAAATGTTTTCTTATCTGCGCCTACACCAGTAAGCGTAAGGCTTTTCCAACCTGGCGGAAGCGAGGAACTAATTTGTATAATGCCTTTGGATGTAATTTCCAATCCACCAAAACCCATTAACACCGATTGTACAATACCGCCAGCACCCGTTCCAAAATAAGGATTGGTACCGCCTTTTGTTTCTGCAATTACTCTGAACGGCGGATTCAGATTTGGAAGATAGGCATCCTGGAAAAAATGGAAAGCTTTTTCTCCATTATCCAATCTTGCATATAATGTGGTGAATACTGCCTGTGTCATGGCGGGAGTACCAACGTTGGGTACTCTTGTTTCATAATACTCCAGATCTTTACGGATTTGTTTTACATCTGTAATTTCTTTAAGTGGATACGCCAGCACATTTACATCTGCCTGCTTAATGCCTTCTCCGTGATACGATGCATGCTCCTTTGTTACACCATCATCAAATTTGAGTATGGGTATGTTGTTGGCTACATTCATCCAGTCAGGATCAGCCATTATACCTAATAATTTTGCTGCTTCTGTAGCATGCTGCAAAACCGCTTTAGCGGCGGCATTGGTAAAAGCATTATTGTCTACATTTTCGGCCCATTCATCAGCGGCTACTACATTTTTAATATCATATTTACCGGCACCATTTCTTTCCACGCGGCTCGCCCAAAAATCTGCAGTGGCAGATAATATCGGCCATCCTCTTTCTTTCAGCCAGGTTTTATCCTGCGAAACGCAATAATAATTCCATGCAGCAATACCTACGCATGCCGTGATGTGATGTTCAAACGGTCCGCTCAATGCCCACACCGGTGTCTCTTCCACGCCGGTGGCAGCGCTTTCCCATGGATACATTGCTCCTTTAAAACCTTTTGAAAACGCGTTTCTTTTTGCGGCCTGCAATCTTTCGTACCGGTATTCCACCATACTTTTTGCTAACTCAGGATGCAGCACTAATAATCCAGGGTACATCCATAATTCCGTATCCCAAAATACATGCCCATTATATCCCAAACCACTTAATCCCATCGGCGATGGTGAAAGCGCTGTGCCCTCCCTCACAAAAGAATACAGATGATACATCATGCTGTGAACATCCTGCTGGCTTTGCGCATCACCTTCAATAATAATATCGCTCTTCCATAATTCATCCCATGCCTTGTTATGGAATTGCAATAATCTATCTCTGCCTTCCAGCTTAGCGTATATGGTTAACCGTTCGGCTTCATTCAATGGATCATCATGGTGCGCGGATGTAATAGAAGAACCCACGATAGAAAAGCGATATGATTCACCCGCTTTGATTGTTTTGCTGAATTTCATCAGGTGCAGATTATTGTCCCACATTTCATGGATCACACGAGGTTCCTGTCCGTGTGGCTCGCTGAACAAAAATGAGTTGGAGGCACACAAGGTTAATTTTCCCGTAGGACTTTTTGCAGAAGAAGTAAGCAAACTAATTACCACATGCGGGCGATCAATTTCATTATAGTAATTCTGTACATCCTTTAATGCGTCAGGCGCTTCCATTACACTTTCACCACCAATAGTAATATCCTTTTTGGCAACAATGGTAATATCCATCAATACGGTATATGGCAGGTGTCGCAGTGCATAATAAGTTCCGGTTACCGTTGCTTTATCTCCATAATCAAAAGTGGTAGAAAAAGCTGCATGCTTCATATCCAGTTCCTGTTTCATATTGGTTATGTCAGCAGCGTTCACTCTCTTTCCATCTATATTGAGGTTTACATTCAGCAAATTAAAACTGCGCAAAAAATTACTTACCCGTCCGCGACCATACAAATCGTAAGCGCCGGCAAGTATTACATCTTTTATTTTAAGTGGCTCCGGAGAACTTACTATTCCCATCATTCCGTTGGCAACGGTAATGCCATAATAGTGCGAAGGATCAATGGAGGAGGTACTTATTTTCCATGGGTCTTGTGCAATGGCAGTAGTAACAGTGCATGCGGTGAGCACAAAGGCAAACAATCGTAACATATAACAATATTTATACTGCAAAGTAAGATTTTGTTTAACCATGACCTATAAGGTTAGCAGCGCTGATGACGGGGCGGCAAACCTTATATGTCTATTCTATCGAAATCGCATTTTTTAAATGACCAGTGTGGCTACGAACATCCTCAAAACCTTTAGTGAGGCTATGACCTATAAGGTTAGCAGCGTAGATGGCTGGGCGGCAAACCTTATAGGTCTATTCTATCGAAACTCCATTCTTTTAAATGACCAGGGTGGCTATGATCATCCTCAAAACCTTTAGCGAGGCTATGACCTATAAGGTTGGCAGCGCTGAAAAGCCGCGCGGCAAACCTTATAGGTCTATTCTATCGAAATCGCATTTTTTAAATGAATAGGTTGATTATGATAATCTTTAAAGCTTTTTATTCCTCCAAACCAATTAATCACTTCATTACGTAATAGCATCGTTGGCTTTTCTGAAAGAAATGCATTATAAGAAGACCACTTCCAGTTTTCCATTGCTTCAGAACATCCATGATGAACAGGATTTTTATGGATATAAAAAATTGTTGCTCCTAACTGATCATCCGTTTCAATCTGTACTCTTCTAAGAAAATCTATAAATAAGCCCCCTTTTCTCGAATAAATTTTATTGTACGTTTTAGCGTAACTATTAAGCAAATTTGAAAACTGCTGCATAACTAAAGCTGATAATTGCTCAGGCTGCACCTGCTTATTATCCTTAAATTCCTTCAACCACAATGTTATTTGTATTTCCTCTTTTATTCTTATTAAAAAATGGAAATGATTTGGAAGAAGACTGTAACAATAAGTATCAGCTATAGGAGATATATAGTGAGTGTATCTTGATAAAAAAAAGAGATAGTCTTTCTCGCGTAGAAATAATTTTTCATTTCCAACAGCCTTGGTGAGAATATGGTATTTTTCGCCAGGTATTAGCGGCTTATGATAATAAGACATCATACAATTTATAAAACTCCTGGCAATAAACCTATAAGGTCTGCCGGGAAGCAATAGCGCGCTGCAGACCTTATAGGTTTGCTGAAGTAGATAGGACAGCACAGGATGAGCATTTTGCAGGTTTGTGTTATTTTACATTATTAATACTATTGCCATGTCCATACAGAAAATAGTTTTCGTTATTATTTTTTTCATTTTCTTCCAATCACTTTCAGCGAAAGATTATCCAGCTTCTTTATTCGGTATTTACTCAGATGGCATCACACTCAATACGCGTTCCATACAATATGCTATAGACTATATACACAACAATGGCGGAGGCAGATTGATTTTTTATGTAGGCAGGTATCTCACCGGCTCTATTCATCTTAAATCAAATGTTACCATACAACTGGAAGAAGGTGCTGTATTGGTAGGGTCACTTAATCCATGGGATTACGACAGAAAAATTTTTACGGCGCTGGTGATGGCATACAATCAGCAAAACATCGGCATTACCGGCAAAGGCATTATTGATGGACAAGGAAGGCAACTGGGAAGAAATGTGGTGGAGATGGTACATAAAGGTGTTTTAAAAGATCTGTTCCGCTACGATAGGCCAGAAGTGGAGAACCGCGCCATGCTGGTAAATTTCAGGGAATGTGAAAATGTGCTGATCAGAAGAATTACATTAAGGAATGCAGCGGCATGGGTACAAACCTATGATCAATGTAAGAACCTGGTGATTGACAGCATATATGTTGACAGTAAAGCCTACTGGAACAACGATGGTATTGATATAGTAGATTGCGATAGTGTAGCTATTACCAATTCATATATAGACGCAAGCGATGATGCCATTTGTTTAAAATCGCACGACGATAAAGCGGTTTGTAAAAATGTAGTAATCAGAAACTGCACTGCACGATCAAGCGCTAATGGCATTAAATTCGGCACCGCCACCCGCGGCGGATTCAGCAATATAAAAATCATTAACAACAAAGTATATGATACCTATCGCTCTGCTATAACATTGGCGGCAGTAGACGGTGGTTTTGTTGAAAATGTGGAGGTGGATAGTTTGTGGGCATACAATACCGGCAATGCTTTTTTTCTACGCATTGGCGAAAGAGTACAGGGCAAAAAAGGAAGAATGGAAAATGTGCGCATCTCCAATATGTATGTTGAAGTGCCGGCAATAAAGCCGGATGCGAGCTATGAGTTCCAGGGACCGGAGGAAGATATGCCACGGAATATCTCGCCTTCATCTATCGTTGGTTTGCCTGATGCTTTTATAAATAATATCACCCTGAATAATATTGAGATCAAACATCCCGGTGGTGGAGATGCTATGTTTGTCAAAGTTGGATTAAACGAGTTAGATAAAGTTCCCGAGAAAGCAACAGCCTATCCCGAATTTTCAATGTTTGGTGAATTGCCTGCATGGGGATTGTATATACGCCACGCAAAAAATATCCAGGTAAATAATGTAACACTTACCTGCGCAAAAAAAGATTACAGAACGCCCATCGTAACTGATGATGTACAAACCGCTTCTTTTAAAAATGTAAAAGTAACCGTGCCAGATAAAAAGAAAGTGATATACAGCTATCGGTCTTCAGCGATCAGTGAAAACAATGTACGGTAAATATTCTCCTGTTTATTTTCACGCAAAGGAGCAAATAATGCAAAGGAATACAACAATTCTTTGTGTGTCTTTGTGTCACCGTGTCTTTGTGGTTCAAAAAATAATCGTACTCGTTATTTATCAAACATTTTTTCCAGGTAATCTTTTTTGAAAGATATATACGTAGGGCTGCCTCCTGGTGTGGTATTAGGTACTGCGCAGGCAAACAATTCTTCTGTAAGCATTTTCATTTCTGTTGCAGTAAGCGCCTTGCCCGGCTTTACCGCATGTTGCCATGCTACGCTGCGCAACAATTTTTCTCTTCTTGAAAATTTTACTTCACTGTTAAAATGCTTGAACTGCTCCAGCATTTGTTCAATGGCGAGTTTTTCATTACCGGTATGTACATCTGCAGGCGAACCATGCACCACAAACGTATCCTTTCCAAATAATTCAATCTCATATCCCAGCAATTGAAGGTCGGGCAGTAACTCCTGCAGCAAAACAGCATCTTGTGCAGATAGGGGAATAGTCAGCGGAAACAAACTCCGCTGTGTTGGTATAGGTTTATCCTTTGCAGCCTCGGCATAACGTTCGTATAAAATTCTTTCGTGTGCGGCTTGCTGTTGTATCAATATAAAACCACTATGCGTAACCGCTATTATATAGGTGTTGTGCAATTGAACAAGCGGCGCATCCTCAACCAACTGTAAAGCAATCTCACCACTTTTTCTTACATACTGCAATGCAGGCGATTGCTCGTATTCCAGTTTATCATTGCCAGATTCTGTAGCGGTTGCCAGTAAAGATTTAAATGCATTTTGTTTAGGTTCGGGATAAAAATCCTTCCAGTGCTTTAACTCGCTTTTACTTTCAATAAAATGCGCCTGGTTTTTTTGCGTAAAAGTGCTGTATAAAGAAGAAGCTTCGGCGTTTACTTTTTTATCATCTGTAAAAGGTTTAGCTACCGCGTCTAATTGTTGAATAGCCGGATCAAGATCAAAGTTTAAGGTGGGCGTTATACTGAATTGCGCAAGTGCATGTTTAACCGCAGACTGCACAAACGCGTAAATAATTTTTTCATCCTCAAACTTTATTTCCTGCTTGGTGGGATGTACATTGATGTCTATCTGTGCAGGATCGAGGTCAATAAACAATACATACATCGGGAAGCTGTCGCCGGCAATCATTTCCTGGTAAGCGCTCATCACCGCATGGTTTAGATAAGCGCTGCGAATAAACCGGTTGTTCACAAAAAAGTATTGATCGCCCCGGGTTTTCTTGGCAGTATCCGGCTTTCCGGCAAAGCCATATATATTCAGGTAATCTGTTTTTTCGTGAACGGTTACCAGCTTTGATGCATAAGCAGAACCCAGCAATTGTATGATGCGTTGTTTCAACGATCCTTTTTCCAGATGAAAGATCTCTTGTCCGTTAGCATTTAAAGAAAAGAATATATCCGGAAACGACATGGCTACGCGGATAAACTCATCCACAATATGCCGCATTTCAACAGGATTGCTTTTTAAAAAATTTCTGCGTGCGGGTACATTAAAAAAAACATTCTTCATGGCAATGCTGGTACCCTGCTGAAAAGCAATAGGTTCCTGCTTTTTTACCATACTGTTTTCTATTTCAATACAGGTACCTGTTTCATCTTCAGCCCGTTTTGTTTTTAGTTCTACCTGTGCCACAGCCGCAATAGATGCCAGGGCTTCTCCCCTGAAACCCATGGTACGTATTCTAAAAAGATCTTCTATATTATTGATCTTGGAGGTAGCGTGCCGTTCAAAGCTCATACGGGCATCAGTATCACTCATTCCGCTGCCATTATCAATTACCTGTACCAACGCTTTGCCAGCATCATTAACCAGCAGCTTTATTTCTGTAGCACCGGCATCAACAGCGTTCTCCAGCAATTCCTTTACCGCGCTGGCCGGTCGCTGTATCACCTCCCCCGCCGCTATCTGGTTGGCTATATTATCGGGCAATAATTGAATCTTATCTGACAAAATGCATTCCGTTTAAACGGCAAAAATAACATTTAGCAGGGGGAAATTGACCAATGTGGGAAAGATGGGTTATTTGTGCATAGTCAGCAGGAAGTGCCCTTTTTTATACCGGCTATTTCTTTTATGGCATCGTTCCTTGCGTCGCCAGCCTACCGGCATGCAGGCAATCACTTCATCTCTATATCAATGGGCGGGCCAACTCTTTTCGGCAAATGAATAATTACGTTGATTACTATCAATCCCCTTTTTCAAGTGCAAAAATTTCTTCAACAGACTTATTAAACACTTTTGCTATTTTAAGTGCTAACACAGTGGAAGGCACATATTTATTCGCTTCCATCGCATTGATGGTTTGCCGGCTCACCGCAATCTTTTTTGCTAAATCTTCCTGCGTAAAGCCTTTAATGGCTCTTTCTACCTTAATCGTGTTTTTCATCCGTCAAAAATTTATTACTGCGATACAAAACATAATTAAACCGGGCTATGAAAATAATGAGCACGGTAAACATATTATACATCATAACACTCAAAAAAGCGGTGCCGTAAATAAATACAAAACAAACCAGTAGTAAAATATAACTCACCAAAACAGCCCACAGCAAATATGATAGCCTAAGCCTGGATATAAATTCATCTTCTGTTTTTTCCTTAGAGAAGCCAACTAAAAGGGCTCCTGCAATAAATAAAATTCCCACAAGCGTAACTGTAATGTTGGTATGAACAAAGCCAAAAGAATGAGTCTCTTTCAGGATTTCGTTACTAAATATTGCGAATACAGGAGCGTTCAAAGGCATTGCATCGAAACCTGTGAATAATAAAATAATTCCGAAAATGGTAGCTGGTATTAAAATAAACCAGCCCACCTTTTTGTATCTGTTGGGTAATAAAGATAGAAGTGACATATATATTGTTTTTATAAAAGTAAAGTAAACTTTACATAAAGACAAATATATTTTACATTTTGTAAAATAAACAATACACATTTAAAACCTTATGCTATTAAACAATAATGCATATAACTCTAACTTATCGTTTTATATAAATCCCCTATTTTTAGGGCAATATTTTTTGTGAAGCGATACTCAAACACTTTCATAGCCATTACTGGTGCATTGCTTTTATGGGCGGCTTGGCCGGTTTCACCCCTTACTTTTTTACTGTTTGTTGCATGGTTACCACTATTATGGCTCGAAGATCATGTACAGCGGTTCGGTCAGTTTTTCGCGCTTACCTATCTCCATATGTTTTTATGGAACATCTTTACTACCTGGTGGGTATGGAATGCAAGTTTACCCGGCGCATTGGGTGCTTTTTTTGCCAACAGCCTGCTGATGTGTATTCCCTGGTTGTTGTTCCGTGCTGCCAAAAAAAAATTGGGTAAAAACATCGGTTACCTGTCACTGGTAGCTTTCTGGCTTACTTTCGAATACATTCATCACAATTGGGAACTAAGCTGGCCCTGGCTCACACTGGGCAACGCTTTTGCTACCCACCCGGAGTGGGTACAGTGGTACCAATATACCGGCACCAGCGGAGGAAGTTTATGGATTTTACTCATCAATATCATTGCTTATCAAATTTTCAGCACGTTCAAATCCGGGGGAAGAACAAAACAATATTATATCACACTTTCTATCTGGATAGCGCTGTTGATGCTGCCCATTCTCCTTTCATGGGTAATTGGAGGGAAAGAAAAGAAAGTACAACAACTTACACTTGCAAAAGCCAGTAAAAATATTGTGGTAGTTCAACCCAATATTGATCCATACGAAGAAAAATTCAATACGGATCCTGCAATACAGATCCAAAAGTTGATAGCGCTTTCTGAAAAACAGGTTGACAGTAATACCACCCTGGTAGTTTGGCCGGAAACAGCTATTCCTGTGCAAACATGGGAAGACCAGATCCACACAAATTCTTATTATTTTCCTGTATTTGCCATGCTGAAACACCATCCGAAAATAAATTTGCTCACCGGCATTGATAGCTACAAAAGTTATGGCGCGCTAAAAGAAAATGCCTCTGCTACCGCCAGACTTTCACCTGCAGGCAAAATATATTATGATGCCTTCAATACAGCTGCATTTATGGATGCAGATACTGCTATTGAACTCTATCATAAAGCCAAACTGGTTCCTGGTGTGGAAAGCCTGCCCTCGTTTTTAAATTTTATAGGCAAGTGGTTTGAAGATTTAGGTGGAATGAGTGGTACATTAGGTAGAGATTCTGTAAGAAAAGTTTTTACCGCAAAAGACAATTATTATAAAGCAGCACCCATCATTTGTTACGAAAGCATATATGGAGAATTTATTACAGAGTATGTGCGCAAAGGCGCCAACATATTAGTGATTATAACTAATGATGGCTGGTGGGACGATACCCCTGGCTATAAACAACATATGAATTATGCCAGGCTGCGCGCTATTGAAACAAGAAAATGGATAGCCCGCAGCGCCAATACCGGCATCAGTTGCTTTATTGATCCACTGGGTAATGTAATTGATCCCCAACCATGGAATGAAGCCGCGGCTATTAAGCTGCCCGTTCCTGTTAGTACTGAACAAACGTTTTATGTACAACATGGCGATATACTTTCAAAGGCTATGCGTGTGATAGCTGCATTGCTGGTTGCAGTGATTATTATATCGTGGGTAAAAAGAAAATTCTTATGAGTCTTCAGCGGTCTGCTTTTTGGCCATCAGCTATCAGTGAATAGCAGGTTTGATCATCTCCCGTTTTGCGGTCTGACCTTCGCTGCCGACCGCGCTGCCTTCCTGAAAGCTGATCCCTGATAGCTGAATGCTCACAGCTCCCCAATTACTTTTGCTTTCCCCATTGAATGATAATAAATTCGCCTGAATCTCTTGTTGAACAAACCTTGCATCATGAAGTATTTGTTTACCATAATTGTTTTAGCATGTTATTTATCTTCCTCAGCACAGCATATCAGTAAGCTTGCAGAAACGGCATGGGTAGATAGCGTATTCGCTTCGTTAAGTGAAGATGAAAAGATCGCGCAGTTAATGATCGTGCGGCTTTCTGCTATTAATGCTGAGCGTAAAGTAACTTTTTATGATACCGCGGTAAGAAATGCGATCAATACGTATAACATTGGCGGCATCTGTTTGTTCCAGGGCGGACCGGTTACACAGGCTAATTATGTAAACGAGTTTCAGTTAATGGCCAAAACACCATTAATGATTTGTATTGATGGAGAAAATGGTTTGGGTATGCGTATGGATAGTGTACAATCATTGCCAAGACAAATGATGATGGGTGCCGTGCAGGATCCACAGTTGATATACCAATATGGCCGATGGGTAGGACAACAGTGCAGGCGATCAGGTATACAAGTCAACTACGCGCCGGTGGTAGATATCAATAATAATCCTGCTAATCCTGTTATTAACGACAGATCGTTTGGAGAAAATAAATACAAAGTTGCTGAATATGGCATCATGTATATGAAAGGCATGCAGGATGAAGGCGTGATGGCATGTGCCAAGCATTTTCCAGGCCATGGTGATGTGGCGGTAGATTCACATTATGATCTGCCTGTAATTAACAAAAGCAAAGCACAATTAGATTCACTGGAGCTATACCCTTTCCGGGAAATTTTTAAAGCCGGAATCGGCAGCGCCATGATGGCTCATTTGTTTATTCCTGCTATTGATAATACGGAAAACCGCGCTACATCTTTATCGTATAACAATGTAACCAAACTGCTGCGGGGAGAATTGGGCTACCAGGGACTAACGTTTACGGATGCCCTGGAAATGCAGGGCGTTAAAAAATTCTTCCCCGATGGCAAAGCCTCGGCAGAATCGCTGATTGCAGGTAATGATATGCTTTGTTTACCTGGCGATATTCCCGGCAGTATAGCAGAAATAAAAAAAGCTATCCGCAAAAATGAGTTAAGCTGGGAGCAGATTAACGAAAGAGTAAAAAAAGTTTTGCATGTAAAATACCAATATGGGTTAAGTCATTTACAGCCTATCAGCATAAAAAAATTGGCGGATGACCTTAACGCGCAAACGCCGGAAATCAGTAAAGCCATTGCCGACAATGCTATTACAACATTACGCGATGATGAAAAAATTCTTCCTTTAATTCCAGGTTCAAAAAACGAAGAAACCGGAAAAGCATATAAGATTGCTTACCTGGGTATCGGCATCAGCAACGATAATGATTTTGTAAGACGTTTGCGTGCTGACTATAATGCAGATGCTTTTTATTTTACCTATAAAGAAGACGCAGGGCGAATAGCTACGATTGGTGCTATATTGGAAACACGCTATGACCTTGTAGTGATTGGCATACACGGTTTCAATCGTTTTCCGGCAAACAACTTTGGCATCAGCAGTTATGCCATACAACTGGTGCAGCAGGTGCAGGAAAAAAACAAAGCGATAACTTTTGTTTTCGGTAATCCTTATGCAGTTAAGAATGTATGCGGCGCAAAAAATCTTGTGGCCTGCTACCAGGATGATGCCATTACACAACAGGCTGCCGCTGATGTGCTAAAGGGAGCTATTGTTACCAAAGGAAGATTGCCCGTAACTGTTTGCGAAGATTTTAAATATGGCGCAGGCATTGCTTCCGCCAAAGCTCCTATCGCTTATACTTTACCGGCAGATAATAATCAACAGCGGTTTTATATAATCGACTCTATAGCCCAGGTGGCCATAGAAAAACATGCCGCACCCGGCATGGAAGTAATGGTAGTGCAGCACGGTAAAATATTATATAACAAAGCGTATGGCTACGATAGCTACGATAGTACAGAAAAAGTAAGACTGGAAACCTTATACGATCTGGCTTCTGTAACCAAAGTATGTGCCACCACCATGAGTGTGATGCGCCTCTACGATCAGGGCAGGCTGGACCTTAAAAAGCACCTTGGTGATTACCTGCCCTGGACAAAAGGAACCAATAAAGAACATTTACTGATTGAAGATATATTGCTGCACCAGGCCGGTTTAAAAGCTTTTATTCCTTTTTATACAGAAACAATAGATACTGCAACCGGCATTCCAAAGCCCGGTTTCTACTCCAAAACGTATTCGGCTCAATATAGTATACCCGTAGCCGACAGTATGTATATGCGCAAAGATTGGGAAGATACCATATACAAGCGCATTTTGAAGAGCGAAGTAAATCCCGTTAAGAAATATGTGTACAGCGATAATGATTTTATATTTCTGGGTAAGATAGTAGAAGCCATTAGTGGAATGCCATTACAGGAATATGTATACAAAGAGTTTTACCGCAAGTTAGGATTGAGCACTACAGGTTTTCTTCCACTGAAAAGATTTGATAAAAGCAGTATAGCTCCAACAGAAAATGAAAAAATTTTTCGCAGGCAGTTGATCCGTGGCTACGTGCATGATCCGGGAGCCGCAATGTTTGGCGGGGTTGCAGGGCATGCAGGTTTGTACAGCAATGCATATGATTTAGCGGTACTACTGCAAATGACATTGAATGGTGGTAGTTACAATGGTTATTATTTCTTCTCCCCGGAAACCATAAAATTATTTACGGCATATAGCAGCAAGATCAGCCGCCGGGGACTGGGTTTTGATAAGCCGGAAAAAGACAATGCAACCAACAAAGATCCTTATCCTTCAAAATATGCATCACCTCAAACCTATGGCCACACCGGGTTTACAGGTACCTGCATATGGGTTGATCCCCAATATGATCTTATCTATATTTTCCTGGGCAACAGGGTGAACCCGGATGGAGGGACTAATACGAAATTATATCAGTTAAACATCCGGTCGCAGATACAGGATGCGATTTATAAAATACTAAAAAGCCCATCCTGACCTTCCCGAAGAGAAGGAACTCCAATGCACAACCCTTGTGTTTCGAGTGTATTTATATAATACAATTTACCTGAAACTTAAAACTTTTGGCTACTATACGTGTTGCATGGTCGATACGCGAAGCGTCAGATCAGTCGCCTAACAATGGTCGGTACGCGAAGCGTCAGACCCCTATGCTGTTTGGTATTTACGCCTGATGATTGCTGTATATACTAATGCAAAAAGAATGATCAGCACAACAGGTAACCCTATATTGATTATTTGCCAGAAAGATTTATCGTCTTCTATTTTTTTCTTGTCAAGTAAACGGAGCGTATAATCTTTTCCTCTTGTTTCTAATATGCCTGGATTACCAATGAGATACTCCATACAGTTCAGAAAAAATTCTTTATTCGCGTACTGGTAACCAGTATACTCATTCTGCCCCATCTGCAAAGGTCCTTTTTGTTGCGAAACAACATTGGTCACAATATCACCGTCAGAAACCACAATCATTTTATTAGATGCGTCGGTTGCAGCCATAAAAGGCGCCTTATACACATTGGCAAGACTATCCTTAGTTGCCAAGGAAATACGATTGCTGTATAATGAACTGAATTGTCCTTCCAGTAAAACGGCTACAGGAATATTTGAACTGGTAAACGTTTTAAGATCTTCTTCACTCTTAACGCTGTTCAACTCCACTTTTGCGGGCGTACTTAAAATGCGTGAGTTAGGCGAAGTAGCTAATAAAAATGTTTTGTGAATGCCTTGCGCTTTAACAGTATCTATTGATTGAGGAAATTGAGACAATACATAATCCAGATTTTTTGAAATAGGATTATCATTGAGGCTTGCCAACAAAGGAAAATACGTCCACGGCAGCAACTGCATTTGAGGACGATCGCCAACCATACCTACCACCTGTGGAATTTTATCAGCGTTAAGATCCTGCACAATATCTGGATTAATGCGAACCCCGTATTTAAAGAATATATCATCGAGATTCAGCCCCATATCAAAAGCAATAAAAGAGCCTTCACTTCGTCTCAAACTATCCTGTGTAGCAAATAATTTGTCAATTAACCAAAACACTTTGCCGCCCCGCATCACATACTGATCAATTTTCAATTTCTGTGCTTCCGTAAATCCTGATTGTGGTTTTACAATCAACATAGCGTGAAAAAAAACCGGAATTACCGGCACACTATCAATAGGCAATATGCTAAACCCATAGTTGGGTTTTATTGTTTTCTCTATAAGATCATATACCTGGTAATTCTGTGGTTCTCCATTTCCTGTTAAGTACCCCACCACAGGCACAGAGTCCTGCTTTGCCTTGTCAATCGCATTGGCAAACTTGTATTCAAGCAGTGCTTCTGCATTATTCAAAGAGTTTATGCCGTCAAGCGAGCTTTGTCCCTTTAGTAAATCAACACCTTCCACCCGGTCTTTATATTCAATGATAGCACCCGGATATACTAATCGTTGCTCTTCTCCTTCACCTTTTTTCGATTGCGCTCTTACGTTAGTTGCATTAATGCCCATTCTCTGAAGAGAGTCAATCAACATTGCCCTTGCAGAATCATCCAACCCCTCACCGGGTCTTCTGAAAAAGTATTGGACATTATTTCCGGCTATCTCTTTAAACTCCTGCAGCATATCCCTGGTACTGCCGGCCAGTTTTTTAAATCCTGCTGGCAGGTCACCATCTAACAGAACCGTTACGGTAACAGGAGCGTCCAACCCTTTTAGCAATTGTTTTGTGGCCTGCGATATAGTATACCTTTTCTCAGTTGTTAAATCAACACGGGTATGCCATCGCGAAGCGATAAAATTCACCAACAGCAGTACTATAATTACATATATCCAACTGAATCGGGATTGCAATAGCT
The DNA here is from genome assembly GCA_044223805.1 of Agriterribacter sp. GTDB lineage: Bacteria > Bacteroidota > Bacteroidia > Chitinophagales > Chitinophagaceae > Agriterribacter. The sequence goes on along the minus strand of JBGALP010000022.1, from coordinate 17,180 downwards.
TTTTCATGGATTATCGGTTCAGTAATTTTTTATAGGTAATAAAAAGAAACAGCCCGGTTACACTCAAAAAATAAACAATGTCTCTGCTGTCTATCGCTCCCCTGCTCAGGCTGCGATAATGAAAATCAATACCCATCATTTCAGTAATATAATCAAAGCCACCCTGCAAGGATGGTATTTTACTGATAGCGTTAAACCCGTTGTATAATATAAAACAAGCAAAGGCGCTGAGCAGAAAAGCTACTACCGCATTTTGCGTAAAACTGCTGCAGCAAACACCAATAGCCGTAAAAGCTGCCGCCAGAAAAATTAATCCGGTATATGAACCTGCTATGCCACCACCATCTATACCGCCGGTTGACAATTTTTTGATAGTGATGACATAAATAAGCGTGGGTAGTATGGCTATGATTACAACAATCAGGCTGGCCAAATATTTTCCTGCAATCACCTGCCATTTGCTCAATGGGCGGGTTGCCAGTATTTCATATGTACCCGACTTAAATTCATCTGAAAAGCTGCGCATGGTAATGGCAGGAATAAGCAAAAGCAATACCCAGGGTGCCAGTTCAAAAAATTCGTCTATAGTAGCATACCCACTATCAAAAAGATTAGTATCAGGAAACACAAATAAAAACAAGCTGCTTAACAGTAAAAAAATTACAATAGCAATATAGGCGGTAAGACTGCTGAAAAACTGCCGGAGCTCTTTTTTACAGATCGCGATCATTACAATAGTTTATTCTGGATGATGGAACGCCTGCCCATACAAATTATGCGGACGGGCTCAAAAATACAATTGTGTATTGATACACCTGAAAATTATTAAATCAGATATAAAAATTTTCATAACTTTCATTTACTAACCGAAACTCCAATGCCTGTGTGTACCATTTTTTTCAAACACACAAAAGCAACATATGAAAAAGCGCCTGCTGCTATGGCTAACCTGCATTCCTTTTTGTATAGCCGCGCAACAAACCTACACGTGGAATGTATCTTCCGGTTCCTGGACAACCGCTTCCAATTGGTCACCACAAAGAACCACGCCTGCTTCAAACGATATATTGGAATTTAATTTTACAGCTACAGTTTCAGGTATGCCCGCATCTGAAAGCGTTGGGAAAATAAGGATTTACAATAATGCTACTGTTTACCTGAGTGCCCCTGCGGCAAGCACCGTCGCTATTGGCAATGGTACCGTAACTGCTCCTCACTTCGTAATAGAAAGTGGATCATCCATGCATATTACCGGAACAAACACCATATCATTAGGTATAGATGCCGGTTTTACAGGACAGGTAGACGGCACTATAGATTTTGCCGGAGGAGCGCATCGCCTCACTGCCAAAACCGCCAATGCTTTAGTTTTTACCAATGGAGCGAGTTTTACCGCTAATAGCGGTTTTGCAGGAAACGCCTTTGGCAATGCTGCTGTAAATAAAAACACGGTAATTTTTCAGAGTGGTGCGACTTACATTTTAAAAGATGGCGGAAACCCCTTTGGACTCGCAGCTCCAGACGCTGCTACTATTTTTGACAATGGCAGTATTTATCGCCACCAGGTAAATGGTGCCGGACCTTCGTTGGCTGGAAGAACTTATGGTAATGTATATATAGAATCCAATGTAAACTTCGCAGGCATTGGTTCTGCAAGGGATTGCACTATTCAAAACGAACTTAATGTGCTTTCAGGATTTTTTTCCTTCAAGCCTAATACTCTTGGATCACATACAGGCAATTTCAAAATTTATGGCAATATCTCCGCATCGGGAACATCTTACATAGACATAGGCAGCGCAAATATGCCCGGTGCAGTACAATTGCTGGGAACGAATCAGGTTATTGGTTCAGGTGGAGGAACCGGCACTATAACCTTTCAGCATTTTACTGTAAATAATTCCACTACTACACTCCAGAGAGATCTAACAGTAACAGGCATATTAAACTTAACTGGGGAAAAATAATATCTTCTGCTTCTGCGCTCTTAATTTTATCTGCCACAGGTAGCATTCAAAGCTGCACACACGATTATTTTAATCTTCCATATACTAATATAGGCTGTGATAATGCATATGTGGAAGGCCCGGTTCGTAAGTTAGGGCTAACAAATGCTGATTTTGCTTTTCCTACGGGCGTCAACGGAAAACTTCGGCCGGCCTCTCTGAAAAATGCGTCAGGAGATTTTACCGTGGAGTTTATAAGGGCTGATCCATACCTTTTAAGTAATTCTATGGGGGCAGGCATTCACCATATCAGCCACATTGAATACTGGAACATTACAGGTAGTGGCGCGGCAAATGTTGAAATCACTTATTTTGATCCCAACAGCGGTGGCGTAACGGATATGAACGCACTTAGAATTGTACGCTACAACGGAACCGAATGGGAAAGCGTGACTGTGAACAGTTTTTTGGGCTCGCCGGGTGCCAACGGATCCATCACGAGTAACAGTGTAACTGCTTTCGGGAACTTCACGCTTGCAGGATCCTCAGACTATCCCAATAACCCGCTTCCTATTAAATTAATACAATGGGATGCCCTGGCTCAAGGTCAGCATATATTGCTTCAATGGCAAACGGAAGATGAAAGCACGTACAAATCATATACGGTAGAAAAAAGTTGGAACGGGATTGATTTCTATCCGCTGGGGGATGCGATTGAAAAACAATCCGTTGCAAATCAACTATATAAGTTACAAGATCCGGCTTTGTCGGCAGGCACTTATTATTATCGTTTAAAGGTAACAGGGCTAAATAACCAGTTTAATTATTCAAATACTGTAAGCATAAAAATAGCCGGACAAGAAAAACTAATAGTCTACCCTAATCCGGCTCACGAAAAAATATTTATAAAAATTCCAACAACAAGCAGCATTTCTAAAATAGCGGTTGTCCATATAGGCGGTTCAGTTATTGAATGGTTAACTCCCGCAAACCAAACTACTGTTTCTGTTAATATTAATCATTTAAGTCCGGGGGTATATTTCCTAAAAATCATTCAGGCTGAATCGGTCAGCTTTGTACCTTTTGTTAAGTATTAAATAGCCCCAAAACCAACTGCAAAAGCCTTCCATCCGGGAGGCTTTTTTATTTCTATTTCATTATCGCCCCCGGCCTTCCCGGCGAATTACTTATATTCGGCATTCAGTAAAAAACTATGAGCAAAAAAATTGCTTTGTTCGGGGAGTATCTTCTCAGGCTTACCCCACCGTCACAACAAAAACTGGTACAGGCAGATTCGCTTGAAATGCATTGGGCTGGTTCTGAAGCTAATATAGCGGTATCACTATCCATATTCGGAATGCCATCTTTGTACGTTACCGCTTTACCAGCTAATGAATTGTCAAGAGCGGGACTCGCCCAATTAAAGAAATACGGTGTTGAAATTGAAAACTTCACTTCGGCCCAGGGTAGAACAGGGATATATTATTATGAAAGCGGCCAAGGTGCACGCGCAGGCAGAATCATTTACGACAGAACACACTCTACCTTTAGTTACCTGCAGCCCAATCAAATAAACTGGAAAAATATTTTCAGCAGTTGCGACTGGCTACATTGGAGCGGCATAACGCCGGCGCTAACAGAAAACCTGGTTGACGTTTGTAAGGAAGCATTGGAAGCAGCCAAAGAAAAAGGGCTCACGATATCGGCGGATTTTAATTACCGCAATACACTCTGGCAATACGGTAAAGATTGCCGGGATGTGATGCCGCCGTTACTGCAATATTGTGATGTTTTATTAGCTGATATAGACACGGCAAAATTGTACTTTGGCATTGAACCTGATGAAAAAAACCTCGTGGAAAGCACATTTACGCTTTTAAAAGAAAAAGTGCCTGCCGTAAAGCACATCGCCATGACCATGCGTGTGCAGGAAAGCGCCAGTGCTAATCAATACATAGGGTATATATGGCATGATGGAAAGATCTACCAGTCGAAACCATATTACATACAACAGATAGCCGAACGTATAGGCGCCGGTGATGCTTTTATGGCTGGATTGTTATACGGATTGAGATCGGACCTGCCTTTACAAAACACCATTGAATTTGCCACAGCATGCGGGGTAATTAAACACAGCATTACGGGCGATTTTAACCTTGCAACCAAAGAAGAAATAGATACATTAATAAAACAAGGGGGTAGTGGAAAAATAATAAGATAAGGTGAAAGGTACAAGGTGAAGGTTTAGGGTGTAAGGTACTTAACCATTACCTGGAGCTAAAACTTGTAACCCGAAACCTGTAACCACCTTAAACCTTATGCCTTCTACCCTACATCTCAACATTACTTTATGAACCAACAGGAAATAACCACACTGGTAAAGCAAACTGGATTTATGCCGTTGTTTACGCATACGGATCCATCTGTTTGCAGAAACGTTATAAAAGCATCTTATGATGCAGGTGCACGACTATTTGAGTTTACCAATCGCAATGCCAATTCCTTCGACATATTTATTGAGATGCGTAAGTATGTAGATGCGCATTTGCCTGGAATGCTGTTGGGCATAGGCACCATAAAGAACGGGCAACAGGCAGAACAATTTATTCATGCAGGTGCTGACTTCCTGATATCTCCGCTTATTATGGAAGAAATCAATACCGTAGCGGTAAAGCATAAAAAATTATGGATGCCAGGTTGTGCTACTCCTTCTGAAATTGGACTGGCTGAACATTGGGGTAATCCTATTGTAAAAATATTTCCGGCCAAACAATTGGGCGGCCCCGCTTTTATAAAAGCAGTTAAAGCGGTTTTTCCAGATGTGCATTTAATGGCTACAGGTGGCGTGGAACCCACGAAAGAAGATCTTACCACTTGGTTTAAAGGCGGTGTAGCAGCAGTAGGCATAGGCTCACAACTTTTTCCACCTGATTGGTTAGCCAATAATAAATACGACCTGGTTACCCAACATATTCAAACCATCATTCAATACATCCAGGATTCAAAAAAATAAATCGCACACTCACCAGTGTGCACTAAAGCTATATGAAAGATTTTTTGAACGACGATTTTTTACTGAACAGCAAAACGGCGCAACAACTATACCATGGCTATGCCGCTAATATGCCCATTATTGATTATCACAATCACCTTCCACCAGCGGAAATAGCCAGCAATAAACACTTCAGCACACTTACTGAAATATGGCTGAAAGGCGACCATTACAAGTGGCGGGCGATGCGCACCATGGGTGTTGATGAAAATGATATTACGGGTACCGCAGACGACCACACGAAGTTTAAAGCATGGGCTGCTACCGTTCCATATACCATGCGCAATCCACTGTACCATTGGACGCATCTTGAATTAAAAAAACCTTTTGGTATAACAGAATTACTAAACAAAGACTCGGGCGACAGCATATACCAGCAATGTAATGAACAACTAAAAATATTACCTGTACATACTATACTTCAACGATTTAATGTGGAGGCATTGTGCACTACAGATGATCCGGCAGACTCCCTGGAACAACATCTTGCTATACAACAAAATCATCCCGAATTAAAAGTATTCCCGGCATTCAGGCCCGATAAATCTATGGCGGTGGAAGACCCCTCTACATACAATGCCTATATACAGCATTTGTCAACCGTCACGCAAAAAGAAATAACTACTTATCAATCGCTGCTGGAAATATTAAAACAACGTCACAATTTTTTTCATGAAACAGGTTGCCGTATTTCGGATCATGGATTAGAAACGATGTATGCGGCTGATTTTACCATAGCGGAATTAGAAGAAAGTTTTGCGAAGATCAGGAAGGGAAAGAGGTTGAATGAACAGGAGATTAATCAATTCAAATCAGCTACCCTGCATTTTGTGTGCGAATGGAATGCCGAACGGGGCTGGGTACAGCAATTTCATATCGGCGCTATACGTAATAACAACAGCCGCTTACTGCAACGGTTAGGCGCAGATGCAGGTGTAGATTCTATTGGAGACTGGAGTGTAGCGCAGGCTATGTCAGCTTTTTTTAACCGGCTTGACAAGGAAAATAAATTAGCCAAAACGATTATCTACAACAACAATCCCTCTCATAATGCGGTATACGCTACCATGATCGGTAATTTTCAGGGAGGTAATATAAAAGGCAAAATACAGTTTGGTTCTGGTTGGTGGTTTCTCGATCAAAAAGATGGAATGGAGCAGCAATTGAATACACTCAGTAATATGGGATTACTCAGTTGTTTTATTGGAATGACTACCGACTCCCGCAGTTTTCTATCTTTCCCGCGCCATGAATATTTCCGCCGTATACTTTGTAATCTTATTGGCGCTGATGTAGAAAACGGCGAACTGCCAAATGATATAACCTGGTTAGGAAAAATAGTGCAGGACATTTGTTACAACAATGCGAAACAATATTTTTCGCTTTACTGATCATCGCTAAAAACAACGCATGCCAACGAAACTTCCAGATCTTAAACAGTCAATAGCAGGTTCTCCTCATTTAAAAGAAGTTGGGAAATTCCGCTGGTATATTTGCGCCTTGCTTTTTTTTGCTACAACAGTAAATTATCTTGACCGGCAGGTATTAAGCTTACTAAAGCCTTCGCTGGAAGAAACCTTTAACTGGAAAGATTCGGACTATGCAAACATTGCCGCGGCATTTCAGTTTACTTATGCCATTGGGCTTCTTTTTGCGGGACGAATTATTGATAGACTAGGAACAAAAAGAGGATATGCGTGGGCTATTATTATATGGTCACTGGGTGCTATTATTCATGCCTGGTCAATTCCTATTGGAAATGGATTATCGTCTGCGCTTGGTTGGATCGGTATTGCATCCATTCCTGTTTCTGTATTAGGGTTTGTATTTGCCAGAGCATTCCTGGCAATAGGAGAAGCGGGAAACTTTCCCGCAGCAATTAAAGCCACAGCAGAATATTTCCCCAAAAAAGAAAGATCGCTGGCGGTAGGTATATTTAATTCAGGTACTACTATCGGCGCCATTCTGGCCCCACTTACAGTGCCATGGATAGCAGAACAATGGGGCTGGCAAACTGCGTTTGTTATTATAGGCCTGATCGGTTTTTTATGGTTGGTCTTTTGGTTCATTTACTATGAAAAACCCGAAAAACAAAAAAGACTAAGCGCAGCAGAATTCGTATACATTAATGCTGATGCAGACGAAAAGCAAATAACAGAGGAAGTTGGACAGGAAAAGAAAGTGCGCTGGGTTAAACTGCTTGGCTATAATCAAACCTGGGCTTTTGCTATAGGAAAATTTTTAACCGATGGAGTGTGGTGGTTTTTTCTTTTTTGGTTACCAGCCTATCTTAAAGATCAATATCACATGAAGCCAACAGATATGGCTATACCACTGGCGGTACTTTACAGCATGACAATGGTGGGTAGTATAGGCGGAGGTTGGTTTCCTGCATACTTTATAAAAAAAGGATATACTGCCTACGATGGCCGCATGAAGGCTATGCTAATCATAGCGTTTATTCCGCTGGTAGTATTGGCTGCTCAACCATTGGGAGGAATCAGTTTTTGGGCACCGGTATTACTGATAGGCGTAGGCGCTTCGGCGCACCAGGCATGGAGTGCCAATATCTTTACTACTGTTTCAGACATGTTTCCTAAAAAAGCTATCGGTTCTGTTGTAGGCATTGGCGGTATGGCAGGTGGCATCGGCGGTGTACTAATTACAAAAATAGGTGGTGCATTATTTGACCACTATAAAAAAACAGGGCACATCGAAACCGGTTACACCATCATGTTTACTTTTTGTGCAATCGCTTACTTAATTGCATGGGGTATAATGAAAACGTTGGTACCGAAGTATAAACTTATTACGGATCTGTAATACAAGGTAAAAAGTGGAAGGTATAGGGTGGAAGGAAATACAGGTTCCAGGTTGTATTATCTCTAGCCTTACACCCTTTACCTTACGCCCTATGCCCTTCTAAAGATTTCCCTTTTTCATTTCTTCCACGGCATGATTAGTTGCTCTTGCCGTTAGCGCCATATATAAAATAGACGGGCTTTGATTTCCCGTACTCGTCATACAGGCGCCATCTGTTACAAATACATTATTGCAGGCATGCAACTGGTTCCATTTATTGAGCATAGCTGTTTTAGGATCACTGCCCATTCTGCAACCGCCCATTTCATGAATATCCAGTCCCGGCGCTTGTTTAGTGTCGCGTTGATTAATATTCTTTACGCCAGCTTTTTCCAACATGGCTGTACTTTCTGTTAAGAAATCTTTGATCATCTTTTCATCATTATCATCGTACCCAACAGAAGTTACCAGCAAAGGCATCCCCCACTGATCTTTCTGATCTGCGCTTAACCGTACATGATTGGTTTCCTTTGGAATCGTTTCTCCCTGCATATACATATACACGTGCCAGCCTGCTGGCTCTGTCAGGTCTTTTTTAAAGTTGGCTCCAATGGTTTCTGTAGTGCTATCTTCGTCTATGCGTCTTCGGTAGGCGCCCATAAAAGTGGTAAATCCACCTACATAATCAGTATCCTGTTTATGCAGATTCCGGTAATTGGCCAGTATAGGCTCAGTTGGATTTCTGCCATAATAATATTTGTCTGCAAATCCATCCAAATCACCACCAACAGAAGCGCGGTAATTGTGAAAGCAGATATATTTCCCCAAAATTCCGTTATCGTTACCTAACCCTGCAGGAAACCTGTTAGATGTTGAATTAAGCAGAATAAGATTGGTATTCAGCGCCGATGCATTTACAAAAATAACCCTGGCAAAATATTCTGTTGTTTTATGTGTATGCGCATCTATAACACGCACACCCGTAGCTTTCCTTTTTTGTTCATCGTAAATAATGGAATGCACTACCGAATCTGGCTGAATAGTAAGATTTCCGGTTTTTTCAGCCCAGGGTAAGGTACAGGAAACAGAGCTGAAATAACCACCAAACGGGCAACCACGCATACATAAATTACGCGCCTGGCATTGGCCTCTACCCTGCTGTAAATGAATTTCATTTGGCTTGGTTAATTGTGCCCAGCGTGCATGCACCAAAAAGCGATCTTTATAATGCTCACTGATTTTTGTTTGCATGTGTTGTTCTACACAATTGAAATCGAAAGGCGGTAAAAATTCGCCATCAGGCATAGATTCAATGCCATCTTTATTGCCACATACGCCAATAAATTTTTCAACATGACTATACCACGGTGCAACATCATTGTAACGGATCGGCCAATCCAATCCATATTTATAGCGTGCCGGTGCGCTAAATTCAAAATCACTCCAACGCTGGCAGGCTCTGCCCCATATCAGCGATTTGCCCCCCACCTGGTAGCCTCTTATCCAATCGAATGGTTTTTCCTGTACATAGGGATGATCTTTATCTTTTATAAAGAAATGCGCAGTATCGTCACCAAAGCCCGCTGCTTTACTGATAAGAGGGTTTTCTTTTAAATAAGCTTCGGTTACGCTTCCACGATGGGGAAACTCCCACGGATTTTTTGTGGCTGTTGGATAATCTTTCAGGTGTTTTATATTTCTACCTCTTTCAAGTACCAAAGTTTTCAATCCGTGGTCACACAATTCTTTTGCAGCCCAGCCACCGCTGATGCCGGAGCCTATAACGATAGCATCGAATGTATTTTTTGCTGTTCCTTTTGTATTAGTATTTACGCGGGATGAATCATCTGGCATTACAGTCGCTTTAGAAGGAGAATAATACTACAAGTATACTAAGATAATAAGCGCAAATATCTGCATTAACAAATTACTGGCAGGTATAAAAAATGCGATCTATTCAGGTTATTCATTTTCTTCAAAACGAATTTCCTGCAATACCTGTTTTTCTGTTCTGGCTTTCATAAAAATGGTGGTTCTGAAAATGCCATTTTTTGTCTGAAGATTTCCTATGCAAAACTCTGAGCCGCTATTAGAACCTTTATGAATAATGCGGAATGTTTTAACGCTGTGGGTGGTAAAAAAATCTTTCAGAATCATTTCTGCCTGGCGGGAACTGTAAGAATTGCTTTTATCGTGTAAGCTAATTTCGACTCTGCTATCAAAATACTGTGATAGCTGGGATGCGTTGCCTGCATTCATAGCTCCGGCCACATCATCAATAGAATAAAAATAATGGTTTAACGGTGTTGCAAACGTTACGAAAAACCGATAATAATATAGTGAACAGCGCTTTCATAGCATACGTGAAAGCCGTAAATTATCTAAAAATGTGCCAAATATATAACCGGTATTAAGCTGTTAATAAATCTTGCTGAATCTCAGCACCATTACACCGTAACAATATTGAAATAGCCTATTTTTAGGGCATGAAAAATAAAAAAGTAATCCTGATAATTATGGATGGCTGGGGGCTGGGCAAGGTAGCATCCAGCGATGCCATACAACACGCCCAAACGCCTTTTGTAAGTTCTCTTTATAAAAAATACCCCAACAGTACATTAGTTACCTGTGGTGAAGATGTTGGCTTACCTGATGGGCAAATGGGTAACAGTGAAGTTGGACACCTTAACCTGGGAGCAGGCAGAATAGTTTACCAGGAATTGCAACGTATAAATGTAGCCATAAGAACAGGTGAGCTTGAAAAAAACGCGACATTACTGGAATCATTGGAATATGCGAAAGCAAACAATAAATCATTACACTTATTGGGGTTAGTAAGCGACGGTGGTGTGCATTCTCACCTTAATCATATAAAAGCGCTTACTTCTGTTTGTAAAAATCATGGATTAAAAGATGTTTTTATCCATGCATTTACTGATGGGCGCGATACTGATCCAAAAGGTGGATTAGGTTATATAAGCGATCTGCAACAACACTTAAACGTTACAACAGGCGCCATAGCAACGGTTACCGGAAGGTATTATGCTATGGATAGAGATAAAAGGTGGGAAAGAGTAAAGTTAGCCTATGATGCCCTGGTAAACGGCGTTGGAAGTGAAAGCCATAATATTATTCAGTCTATTCAACAATCCTATGCACAGGACGTTACTGACGAGTTTATAAAACCTATCATTAATGCAGATATTGAAAAAGATAAAGGACGGATTAAGCCGGGAGATGCTGTAATTTGTTTCAATTTCAGAACAGACAGATGCCGGGAGATTACAGAAGTGCTTTCTCAAAAAGATATGCCTGATTTTGGAATGAAAGCACTGGACCTATATTATACCACCATGACGGAATATGACAAGACGTTTAAAAACGTACATGTTATTTTCGACAACGATAATCTTACCCAAACCCTGGGAGAAGTGATAGAAGCAAATGGTTTAAAACAGATAAGGATAGCCGAAACAGAAAAGTATCCGCATGTGACTTTCTTTTTCAGCGGCGGCAGAGAAACGCCGTTTACTGATGAAAAAAGAATAATGGCTCCATCGCCAAAGGTGGCTACATACGATCTTAAACCTGAGATGAGCGCTTTTGAACTTACGGAGCAGTTACTTCCTGAAATTAAAAACCACTCTGCCGACTTTATATGCCTGAATTTTGCTAATGCCGATATGGTAGGACATACAGGTGTGTGGGATGCCGTAATAAAGGCGGTTGAAACCGTTGATGCGTGTGTGGAAAAAATAGTAACCGCAGGTTTAGAAAACGATTATACCATTTTACTTACTGCCGATCACGGTAATGCAGACTATATTATTAATGAAGACGGTACACCCAATACAGCCCATACGCTAAACCTCGTTCCGCTGTTTGTTATTGATAACCAATGGAATGGAAAAGTAAAACCAGGAAAATTAGGAGATATAGCGCCTACCATTTTAAAAATAATGGGCATTAATATTCCTAAGGAAATGACCGGAAGCATATTGGTAGACTAAAGCACGATCAGTTTTCAATATAATTTTGAGTATTACCTGCCAGCTGGATAACTCTTGTTGGCAGGTATTGTGTTTTATGGGTATTGCCAAATATCAAAAGTCAATTTTTTTTCTTCGCGGGCAGCACACTGTATAAAAAAATTGTCTAAATTACATGAAATCAAATTGATTTCATGACAGAAGAAGCAATGCTCAAAGGCTGTATTAAAAATAGTACGGCTGCGCAACAGGAGCTATACTACACGTATAGTCCGCGCATGTTGTCTGTTTGTTATCGCTATGCGAAAAACAGGGAAGATGCAGAAGACATGTTGCAGGAGGGCTTCATAAAAGTCTTTACCCAAATTAAACAATTTCAGAACAGAGGTGCACTGGAAGGTTGGATCAGAAAGATAATTGTGCATACCTGCATTAATAATCTGAAAAAGAATAAAAAGTTTAGTGAAAGCGTAGATCTTATTCATGCATCCGGAGTATACATAAGGGAAGAAAGTATTCCATCAATTGTGCAGGCAAAACAGGTAGTTGAGTGTATAAGAATACTTCCTATAGGCTATCGTACAGTATTAAACCTGTATGCGGTTGAAGGATACTCACATCGTGAAATTGCGACTATGCTTGATATTGAAGAAAGTACAAGCCGGTCGCAGTATACGCGGGCAAAGGCAATGCTTGAAGATATTTTGTTGAAGAAAAATATTTTACCTGAGCATATTAAAAAAGTGTAACTGATGTCAGTTAATCCATAACCAAAACAATGATTGTTGAAATGTATATTCTAACCGAATATCTGAATACACCAAGGAACTGACTATGGAGATAAATATTCATACTGATGAATTTGAAAGATTCCTGAAGGAGAAGTCCGATCAATATAAACTATATCCTTCAGATAAGCTGTGGAATAATATAAACAGATCAATTCACTCAAGGAGAAAATGGCCTTATGTAGTATTAACCTTGTTTTTATTATTAGGTACAGCTGTAGTTGTTGATTACAGCAGTTATAATTATATAGTTCCAGGCAAAAATTCACTTATCCAAATTTCCACGCCTGCCCCTGCTGATATTTCTTCTGCTCACATTGCAAACAAAAATAACTCAATAGCAAAAAATAGTATAACAGCGAATGAAAGCACCGGGCTTTCATCTTCGGTGAAAAATAATCGCTATACTGAAAATCACAGCAGTGCTGAAACATATACTTCTTTACCAACCGATCAGATTAAAATAATTTTAAATAGTCCTGATACTAAAACTAGTATCGCTGCTGACGAAAACTATAACCGCATTAACAATGCAATTATTAAGGCATTAAATGATAAGAAAAACAGTAATGCCGCTAAAAAAAGAAAGTAGTTGAGGAAGAAGGCGAAAAAGCTGTAAGGAAGGTATTATGGAAAGGAGAAGCGTTTAAAAAGTCGAGGTTTAAGTGGCAAATATCTTTTTCACCTACTGTTAGTTATAGAAAACTCACCAGTGGTTTAGGGCAGATTACTGACATATTCAGGGGCGTACCTTATAGCACTACGCAAGGAAATACCCCGGTAAACAGCCTGGTAACACAAAAACCCGCAATAGGCGCTGAAGTTGGAGCCAGCTTAGCGTATAAACTCAGTGATAATTTTATAATAAAAGGGGGACTGCAGTTGAACTATTCAAGATACCAGTTGAAAGCCTACAGTTCAAAACCACAAATAGCTACACTGGCGCTTAATAATAACAGAGGCGGAACTGATTCGGTAAATTTCATCTCTACAATGGAAAATCATGAGGGCAGAGGATCTTCGTGGTACAACAATGAATATTTGCAAATTTCAATGCCGGTAGGTTTTGAATGGAGTGTATTAGGAAATTCGACTTTTAAATGGAATGTTGGTGCTAGTGCGCAACCTGTATATAATTTCGCAAATAATGTTTACCTGCTTTCTACCGACTTCAAACATTATGTGCAGGATCCTTCACTGATCCGCAAATGGAACCTGAATGCTGGAGTAGAAACCTTTATCTCATATGATATGGGGTCATTTAAATGGCAGGCTGGTCCTCAATTACGCTACCAATTATTCTCCAGCTATAAGGATGTTTATCCCATTAAAGAACACCTGGTTGATTTCGGATTTAAAATTGGTATAACCAAAACGATAAGATAATTTAAACCTGTTTTCACAACGGTTATACAAAGTACAAACAAGTTTTACTTCTCTTTTCTTACTTTTAATGCATGAAAATATACGCACTGGTTTGGTTACTATGTATAATAGCAATTTCAGAAAGTTGTAAAAATAGTTCAGGTGAAAAAAGTAATCCGCAATCAGATACTACATCTAAGGTACACTACCCCATAGCCAGTTATATACATAGCCAGGTTTTATATCTCGATTCTGTTCCTTTAGCTATTATGAAGTATACCAACAGCAATAACAAAGCGGATACTTCTATAACAGAAAAAAAAGATTTTGCAAACATTGCCGAAGCAATAGTCAATCCAGATATCAGTTCTCCAGGCTTAAAAAATCAATATGAAGAAGTGTCTTTTATTGATGCTACGCTTGGAACAATTTCTCTTACTTATTCTGCAAAAAACGATACAGCGTCTATAAGAAAAGCTGATGTACTTTTAAAGCAGGACAACAGCGAAGTAAGCACTATCTACATTGAAAAAAAGATAACAGCCGCAGATAGCGTAATACTAAAAAAAGCTTTATGGACTGCCGGCAGAAATTTGTTGATCACTACCATCGTTCAATATAAAAATGCTCCTGAAAAAGTTGTGCAGGAAAAATATGTATGGGATGACCGCCCTTAATATGCTGAGAAGAATGTAAAATGCCAATGCCCTAATTCAGCTAATTTTGCAGTTGAAGTATTTATGACATCTGAAGCATTTCAACAAATAGCGCATACTATACCTGTTGACCCGGGCATCTACAAATATTACAATGCTGGCAACGAGTTATTGTATGTTGGAAAAGCGAAAAGCCTTCGCAAAAGGGTAAGCTCTTATTTCAACAAAACCTTTACCAATTATAAAACACACGAGTTAGTTCAGCGCATACATCGCATTGAGTTTACCATTGTTAACTCTGAGCAGGATGCTTTTCTGCTGGAGAATAATTTAATCAAACAATTTCAGCCCAGGTTTAATATCAATCTTAAAGATGATAAGAGCTATCCCTTTATAGTTATCAAGAATGAAAATTTCCCACGCATTTTTCTTACCCGCAGAAAAATAAATGATGGTTCTGAATATTTAGGCCCCGTTTACATCTGTTGGCAAAGTGCGTGAGCTGTGATTTTATCAGGCAGAATATTCCCTTACGTACCTGTAAATTAAACCTCACACCACAGAATATTCAGAAAAAGAAGTTCAAAGTTTGCCTTGAGTATCACCTGGGTAATTGCAAAGGTCCATGTGAAGGGTTACAAACTGCTGAAGATTATAAAGAAAGCCTTCAGCAAATAAGAAATATTCTTAAAGGAAATTTATCTCCCGTTATTAATCGCTTTAAAGAAGAAATGAACTTACTGGCGGAAAACATGGCGTTTGAAAAAGCTGAAATACTTCGAAAAAAAATAGAACATCTGCAGCAGTATAAATCCAGTTCTGCTATAATAAATGATAATCTCGGCAACCTTGATGTGTTTTCCATTTTACAGGAAGGAGATATTGCTTATGTAAATTACCTGATGGTTCAAAATGGCACTATCGTACAAACACAAACGAACATTCTTGAAAAGAAGCTGGAAGAAACGGCGGAAGATATCTTGTCATTTGCAATAGCTCAAATGCGTGATACATTCAATAGCCTTGCTGCGGAAATAATTTTGCCTTTTGCGATTGATTTTCCACAAGAGGGTATAATACAAACTGTGCCTAAAGCAGGTGATAAAAAGAAATTACTTGATCTTTCAGAAAAAAACGTCAATTATTTTAAGGAAGAATTGAGAAAAAGGAAAATGTTGAAGCTGGATGGCAAGTCAGACGATGAAAAAGAAGAAGTGCTGGATCAGTTACAGGAAGACCTTTCACTTTCATCCCGGCCAATCCATATTGAATGTTTTGACAATTCTAATTTCCAGGGAAGTTTCCCGGTTTCCGCCATGGTTTGCTTTAAGATGGGTGTACCCAGCAAAAAAGATTACCGGCATTTTAATGTAAAATCTGTTGAAGGCATCAACGATTTTGCCACAATGAAAGAAGCCGTATACTGGCGTTATAAAAGATTGGTAACTGAGAATGAAGCGCTGCCCCAGCTTGTTGTTATTGATGGAGGCAAGGGCCAGCTTAGCGCAGCTTTGGAGGCTATAGGTGAGTTACAACTTGAAGGGAAAATGACTTTGGTAGGCTTAGCCAAAAACGAAGAGGAGCTATTTTTTAGCGGCGACCAGCAATCATTAAAACTTCCATGGGACAGTGATAGTTTGCGGTTATTAAGGCAGATCAGAGATGAAGTGCACCGCTTTGGAATTACTTTTCATCGTAAAAAAAGAAGCAAAGGCACTTTTAAAAATGAACTAGAATCTATAAACGGCATTGGTAAAGCCACTGCGGATATTTTGCTAAAAGAATTCAAATCGGTAAAAAGAATAAAAACGCTTCCTTTTGAAACACTTTCTGAATTGATAGGCAAGTCCAAAACTACTATCCTGCAATCTCATTTTTCCCGTCAGCAGCCTGTTGATGATCAAAACAGCTAATGTAATAGTGTGTTACAGGATGCCGGATTCTGAAATAAAAAGGGGCCAGGATAAATATCCAGCCCCGTTTTTAAAATCCAATATCCTATGAAAAACCGGGGTAAAGATAGTATAGCCAGTTCAATTAGCAATACCCAAATGTGGGTATTTTTCCGGAGCTACCATTAGCTTTACAGGTTTATACGTGGTTTAAAACACAAAAAAGAGCAATGAATATTCATTGCTCTTTTTATTAAAACGTTTTACAATAAATTAATATGACCACAGATCCTGTTCGTAGTTAAAGATCTTGTCTTTAATGTCGTCACTTTGTAATAATCTCAAAATCGGATCATTTACATATTGTTTAAGATAAAGATCGTATGGGTTATCTAATGTAGACTTAACAATCTGACTTCCGAAGAAACGGCTTTCAAACAACTCTTCCCAGCTCATACGTGCTCCAAAGTTCTTGCCATTATATACTTCGTATTTGGCAAGAGATGGGCGCATATCAGGATAGTATACCCAGAAGATTGGAGCGGATCCTATTTCACTTCCGGTAACTTTATCTCTAAAAGTTTTAACAGGCGCGATTCCCAAAATTCTTACGTACATTCTGGATGATTCTTTATCGAAAACCCATTCTTCTTTTATCCTGAATTTGGTGATCTGATCCATATCAAACTC
>JBGALP010000021.1:0-34146 GCA_044223805.1 Agriterribacter sp. | reverse complement strand
GGCCTTATAGGTTTTTACGAATCAACATACAAACAATACATCATTTCTTAAACGCATAAAAACGTACCCAATCAATTTCCATTTCAACCGGTAAGTCACCAAGGTCAACACTTCCTACCCAGCTACCACCAAGCTGCATATCCAGTAGCAAATAATACTTGTATTTATAAAAAGGATATTGCCCTTCCTTATCTGTTTGAACACGGATAAGCAGTTGTTCTTTTTATTATTAATGAAAACAGACTTGTCGGGATGCATTTCACCGCATAAATATTAGTAAATCATTTGTTTCTTCTGAGAATGGTTGATCCCCGCTTCGGTTCTTTATTTTTAGATCATAAGTATAATGTGAATGCACGGTTTGATATGCTATCGAATCAAAATTCAATCGTTCCATTATATCAATCTCTCCTCCGTCCGGCCATTTCATATCCTGTGACAACAGCCAGAACGCCGCCTATGTTCTTGCTTGTTTATGCATTTATTTCAAGTCGCCCAAATCCAAACAGCACTTTATCTTTTGAATAAATGCCCCCGGTTCAAGTATCGCGCAGTATCGCTGTGCAGGCTGTTATTTACTATACCACGCAAAATCATTTTTCCATCGCGCAAGGCATAGCATGAATCAAAATCACTCATGTATTTTTGCCAATCTGCCTTCCCTCTTGGAATTTTAGACCATCGGGTCGTATCAAAAGCATTCGCCTGATCAAAATTCTCTTCCCACTTTAATGTAGTTTTTGATAAATGTTTCTGGGAAGAACATGCTGCAATTAGTAAAACGAGGAAAGCCGTAAGCAAAAGTTTACATCTTTTCATGCTAACAATTTAGTGAATCTGTGGAAGAGTAGAAAAGGTAACATCTATTTTATGCGTATTTTTAAAAGACAAAGAGCATTGCTCCAGTAAGAGATATACCATTACATATCAACCAACACCAATGACCGAAGCCTTAAAAGATTGTTTGTGGAAGAATTTTGCAGCAGCTATAGACATGCTCAAAAATGCCATAGCGATGTGGCCGGATGACAGATGGTATACAGACAAAAGATTTTTTTACAATGCATATCATTGTGCCGTTTTTCTTGATTATTATCTAACTCTTCCACCCATACACTTTTTTCTATCCCTCCCGTACACATTGAAAGAGCCCAACGAAATACCTGAAGCTCCTCCCGTACACATTGAAGCAATAGACGATGTAGTACCAGATAGCATATATAGCAAGGCTGAACACTTAACTATGTTGAAACGTCTCGCGAAAATGCCGCATAATAATAGGACTAAACGAAGTAACTTTAGTGAAGCCCTGGTTAAGACAGTCGCCTGATGAAAATCTTGATCTCGCCAGTATGGATTCAAGGCAATGCTCAGTATTAGAAATTTTGTTTTACAATATGCGCCATGTACAACACCACGCTGCGCAATTGAATTTGCTGCTGAGACAAACCATTAACAAAGCGCCGGATTATATTTCAATGGCCCAGGATGAATTGTATATTCAACAGTAATAATTTTGATAATCCTGAACACATGCAGGTATGTTTGAACAAGTATATAAGGCATTATTGCACCCGAGAAAGAAGACCGGGTTATATAATTTAAACTTGCTACCCAGGAATCAGGCAAACGCTTCCTTATTATATTTATTACGGTATTCCAACGGTGAGATACCTGTAATTTTCCTGAACACCTCTCTGAATGCTTTTACATCTGAATAACCCACTTCGTACATCACCTCATTAACAGTTTTACGACTGCTTTCAAGTGCCTTTTTTGCAGATTCAACCTTTACTCTTTGCGCATATTCCAACGGCGTGTTGCCTGTAGCTTTTATAAATCTCCTGTCAAAATTTCTTCTGCCTACAGCAAACTGTGCAGACAAATGTTCCACTGCTATTTTTTCACCCAGGTTTTGCTCTATATAAGATTGAGCCTGTTGTACCATTTCGTCGCCATGAGACTTTTGTCCAGTGAATATGGCAAAAGTAGATTGCGCATTTCTGTCCATTTCTATCTGAAATACTTTTGAGCAGAAAATGGCCGTTTGCCTGTCGTAATATTTTTCAATAAGATAAATAACCAGGTTCAAAAAAGAGTAAGCGCCACCGTTAGTATATATTCCGTTTTCATCTGTAATCAACTGATCGGTTTCCAATTTTACGTTAGGAAACATTTTTCTAAAGTCATCTGCCGCCGACCAATGTGTGGAACAACGCTTTCCATCCAGCAAACCTGCAGCAGCCAGCAAGAAAGCTCCTGTACAGATGCTTGCGATTGCAGCTCCATTTTTGTATTGCTGCTCAAGCCAGGTTATCACCGCTTCATTTAACTTAACTGTTTTAAGGTAATTATGATTGAGCGATGGAATAATAATAAGGTCTGTTTTTTTAATGGCAGATACATAGGTATGCGGATTAACCGTAAACAAGCCGTCATAAAAATTTACTTTCTTAGACATCCCAGCCAATTGAATGGTAAATAAATCTTTGCGTTTGTTTTTTTTCCAGTAAGCATTTGCCCTGGAAAATATTTTATATGTGCCAACAATGCTGCTGAGATTATTTTCACCGTCAGGAACCAATATGGTAAGCTGTTTCATATTGCTGTTTTTATTCCACAAGAATTTGTGGTACAAAAGTAGGCAATCAGCGTGTCCAAATCAACCCACCATAATGTCTATTTTACACCCCTTTAAAGAAACATATAGACAATACATTTGTCAATAAAATATATCATTATGAACGCGAATGATTTTACGGTTGCTATTGAGGTTGACCAAACCGCGGAACAGGTTTTTAATGCGGTCAAGAACCCCAGAGGCTGGTGGTCGGAGGAAATTGAAGGAGGCACTGAAAAAGTAAACGATGAATTTCTCTACCATTTTAAGGATGTGCACATAGCAAAAATGAAATTAATTGAAGTAGTGCCTGCTCAAAAAGTAGTATGGTTGGTAATGGAAAACTATTTTAACTTCATCAGCGATCAAGGCGAATGGAAAAACACTAAAATAATTTTTGAGATAAGCAGAACAGGCAATCGCACGAAGCTTGTATTTACACATGAAGGTTTGGTGCCCGCGTATGAATGTTATAAAATTTGTTTTGACGCGTGGACAAACTACATTACTAAGAGCTTATATAATCTTATTACCACAGGCACGGGACAGCCCAACCCAAAAGAAGGAGGCTTTAACGAAGCGTTACTCAGTAAATGGAATCTAAAATAATTGATAATGGAACATAAAAATTTCACCACTGTTATTATTGTTGATAAAAGCCCTGAGCAGGTATTTGATGCAGTTAATAATGTAACTGCCTGGTGGACCGAAAACCTTACGGGCAAATCTCAAAAAATGAATGATGAATTTGATGTGCATTTTGGGGATGTGCATTATTCCCGTCAAAAATTAATAGAAGTGATTCCCGGTAAAAAAGTAGTGTGGCTGATTACAGACAGCAGGCTCAATTTCATAAAAGACAAAAGCGAATGGACCAATACCAAAATCAGCTTTGACATTACACCACAAGGCGACAAAACAGCACTGCGTTTTACGCAGTGGGGCTTAACTCCAGAAGTGGAATGTTACGATGCCTGCTCCAATGCATGGAGCGATTACATTAATAACAGCCTGCGCAATCTTATTAATACAGGAAGAGGAAATCCAACGTTAAAAGCATAATGTCCACTGCCAACAAAAATCCTATCAATAAAAACAGCTGCCCTACTTTTGCTTTCTTAAATATGTAAGTCATGAAAGCAGTAGGATTTAAAACTTCTTTACCCATAAATGAACAGGAAAGCTTCATAGCATTTGAAGCAGATAAGCCCGTAGCATCCGGGCATGACTTGTTGGTAAAAATTGTTGCCATAGCAGTCAACCCGGTTGATTTTAAAATACGTCAGAACAGTGCGAAAGATAAAGTGCTGGATGCACCTAAGATAATAGGATGGGACGCAGCAGGTATAGTGGAAGCCGTAGGCGAAGACGTTACCTTGTTTAAGCCAGGTGATGAAGTATATTATGCGGGAGACATTACCAAACCCGGGAGCAATGCAGAATACCAGCTTATAGATGAGCGCATTGTTGGTAAAAAACCAACATCACTAAGTATGGAAGAGTCCGCGGCTATACCGTTAACAGCTTTAACGGCATGGGAAATATTGTTTGATCGTATACGCGTTAGCGAAAGAGATAAAGGCAAAACCATTCTTATAATCGGGGGCGCTGGTGGTGTGGGATCTATTGCTATACAGATAGCAAAAAAAATAGCAGGCCTAACGGTTATTGCAACAGCCAGCCGCCCCGAAACCATTGAGTGGTGTAAACAACAAGGCGCAGACTTCGTGGTTAATCACAAAAACCTGGTGGAAAATATGCACAATGCCGGGTTCGGGCAAGTTGATTTTATTGTTGACTTTGTAGATGCCAACGGATATTGGGACGCTATGGCTGAGTTGATAAAACCTCAAGGACATATCGCATCTGTTACCGGAGCAGCAGTACCCGTTTTATTGAACAAGTTGAAAAATAAAAGCGCTAGCTTTTCATGGGAATTTATGTTCACACGCTCTTCTTTTCAAACAGAAGATATGATAGCGCAACATCACATTCTCAAAAAAGTTGGCGCACTGCTGGATGAAGGCATATTGAAGACAACGGTGAAAGAGATACTTACGGGTCTCACAGCAGATAACCTTAAAAAAGCACACCGGCAATTGGAAAGTGGTGGCACTATAGGAAAAATAGTGATCAGCTTTTAATTCAACCGGTTGCGGGATAATTTTTGTGTACGCTTATTAACCGGGAACTTCACGATTGCGTATATATTTCTACACCATATAGTATAGCATTCCTCTGCTTATGATTTATAAAACCGGCTAAGCTGTTTTTTTGCACATATTCATCCATAAAAACCCTGATTTTTATTTGAGAGCATTTAAATGGCATCTTTTTTAAGGTAATAGGTTTGAACACTAAAAACCATTTTTATGCAAACAACAAAAAAATCCTCCTCCACAAAAGAAACAAAGAATGCAGGAAGCGCGAAAGGCCATACAGGGCTGGAAAAATATTTTATGGACTCACTAAAAGATATTTACTGGGCAGAGAAACATCTTACTAAAGTATTACCTAAAATGAAAAAAGCAGCTACAACTGAGCAACTACAGAATGCCATAGCTGATCATCTGGTGCAAACAGAAGAACACGTAACCAGGCTTGAACAGGTGTTTGAAATGCTGGGACATAAGGCGCAGGCAAAAAAATGTGAAGCAATGGAAGGATTGACAAAAGAAGGAACTTCTATTATTGAAGAAACAGAAGATGGTACCATGACACGTGACGTAGGTATTATTATGGCCGCTCAAAAAGTAGAGCATTATGAAATTGCTACTTATGGCGCATTGGTAACATTGGCTAAAACCATGGGTGAAGAAAAAGTAGCTAAGGTACTTGCACAAACATTAGGTGAAGAGAAACAAGCTGATGAAGGATTGAGTGAAATAGCTGAGAATAATATTAACTGGGAAGCAGAACAGGAAATGGAGGCTTAAAAATCACGTTATTTATTATTAAAAAGCCGGATTGTTCCGGCTTTTTAATGTATCACAGTTAGTAAAAAAACTGCTCCGAAATAATTTTCCCATCTTTCACTCTGTATAAACCTAATTCTTCCATATTCGTTCTTGGTCCACCCTTAGGCGTAAATTCCATGGTCATATAGCAGGTAAAATAATCGCCTGCAACAACAGGCTCAGCAGTTGTACCACCATGCATTTCCTGTATCATGTCATTCCATTTTTTCCCTTTTTCGTGGAGCTCCTTCATACCAGTCGCTTTCGTCCAGTCTGATCCAGGCGACTCTTCACTGGTAACATCGGGGCTGTACAACTCAGCATAAATTTTTTCGAACGCGCCTTGCTGCATATACTCATAAAATTTTGCAGCTACTTCTTTTGTTGTCATAATGGTTTATTTTTATTTTGATCAAATGTTAGCTTCTAAAATTAATACGTATTTTGGTGGATAACCAATAGTATCAACAGGACTTTTGCACATTTGCAGCCTGATAACAAAGTATAACAGAAAGATAATACCTTCATAACAAACGCACGATTGTAATCAACTTTCAAAAAACACAGTTCTATGAACAACGTTATTTATCCATGCATCTGGTTCAACAATAACGGCACGGAAGCCGCCGGATTTTATTGCGGTATATTTCCCAACACTACATATACAGGAGGTAACGGAATGGTACAAATGCTCAGCATTAACGGGCAAAGTTTAATGTTTCTTACTGCAGGTCCAATGTTCGCTCCAAATGCATCAGTGTCTTTTTTAATTGCCAATGAAGACGAAAAAGAAACAGAAAGATTGTACAACAGGCTAGCGGAAGGCGGTATAGCGCTGATGCCGCTTGATAGTTATCCCTTCAGTAAAAAATATGGTTGGGTACGTGATAAATACGGCGTTACCTGGCAATTATATACGGGACAAAAAGGCGAAACAACGCAATACTTTACGCCTACATTAATGTTTATTAATAAGCAGAACGGGCGTGCAAAAGAAGCCATGAACCTTTATACAACATTATTCCCAAACTCAAAAACAGAAGGCATACTGGAATACCCGGAAGGCGGGGAAGATACGCCCGGGAACGTGCAGCATGCACAGTTTACCATTAACGGGTATACATTAGCGTGTATGGATAGTTCACTTAATCATCAATTCAATTTTGATGAAGGCATCTCAATAGTGGTACATACCAATGGTCAGCAAGAAACAGACTATTACTGGAATAGTTTAATCAAAGATGGTGGTAAAGAAAGCATGTGCGGCTGGCTGAAAGATAAATTTGGTTTAAGCTGGCAGATTGTACCCAGGCAACTGATGGAGTTGTTAAACAACAGCGACAAGGAAAAAGCAAAGTATGCCATGGACGCGATGTTGAAGATGAAGAAGATTGTGATAGCGGATTTAGAAAAATAGTTCTATGATCTGCAGAAGAGCAACCGGACAACAGGATAACTTTATTATAGATTGACTTAGAAATTAAAGATGAGAACGAATTGCCAGGAGTTGTTGAATATAGAAACCATTTCACTTGCTTTTAAAAATAACCAGCACGAGGTATCCGATCAAATCATTTCCTGTTTTTTCTCCTGCTACCAGGCACAGTTTGTAAAGTGGGCCGCAATTACTTACCAGCAATACCCCGCAGATCTGATTGAATTTGCCGCCAATAATGCTTTTACAGATGCTGTACTGAAATTAAAAGAAGCTGCCAGCCAGGGCGAATTGTATCAAGGCAATGCCAGCGTAAAAACAGTGTTGTTTCATTACTGCAGAAACATACTGTTAGGTTATTTAACAAATGAGAAAAGGCTGTATGAAAAAAACAAAAAACTGGAGACACATTTTTCAGATGACCCAGCGTATAGCAGTACTGAAGCACAAAATGAAGTGTTAGAAAAGAGACACGAAAATGTGATGCGGGCTTTGGCAAAAATGTCTGCTGCTGACAGGCAGATTATTCAATGGAGGCAAATTGAAGAAAAATCAAATGATGAGATTGCAACACTTTTGGCTATTACTGTAGCCTCTGCCACCAACCGTATTTACAGATGTATGCAAAGATTAAGGGAGCTGGTGGAAGAAATGGATAAAAAAAACAATTAGTGTAACCTAAATTACCCGTATGGGCATTACAACCGAACAATACAAAAAAATCATTCGTTTCCTGGATGCCGAAATGGAGCCGTCAGAAATGGATGATTTCGAAAAAGAGCTGGACGCCAATCCTGCAATGCGTCATCAACTTAACTTTGAACAATCGCTGAGAGATGGTTTTACCTTGCGGAATATAAATAGCCTATCCGGCAATTCAACTACTTACAATAGTGCTGATAATACAGAAATGAAAGGAAAGTTGAGAGGGATACGAAAATGGCTCGCCATTGGCGCAGCCGTTATAACTGCATTTATGCTTTTTTCTATATTCTGGCAAAAACCAAAAAACACAACAGATGTGGCTGATGCAAAGGGCATTGATACTGCATCGAAAACAACCATCTCTACCCAGGTAACCGTAAGCGCACCGGTAAAAGATAGCGCCGGGATTGTGGACCTTGCACTGCTGTTCAAACAATATTTCAAAAAGGACGCCGTACCAGAACATTATCCCCTGTATCTGGCTGAAGCATTTACAGATTATGAATCCGGAAAATATGCAACGCTGCAAAAAATAAATTTAAAAGACCTACCCCAAACCCGCAGTACCGGCGAAACAGATAGTAAAGAAAACATTTTACTACTTGGTCATTATTATAAAGGACTTGCTTTTTTACATACCAACAATACCAAAGAAGCTGCAATAAACCTTAATTGGGTGTTAAACAATCAAGCTCAGAAAGCCCTAAAAACCAAAGCGCAATGGTACCTGACATTAACTTATTAAAAAGAAAACAATAAAGAAAAAGCGGCTGAATTCTGCAGCAATATTATTAACGATGAAGAAAATAAATTGTTAGTTAAAAATGCAGGAGAAATATTAAATGCGTTAGGAAAATAATCTGTAGGCTTCAACCTTATCTATGAAGATTTTTTTAGCATGTATTGGAATACTTTTTTGCCTGCAGATATGCGGGCAGGAGCGGAATGATATAGATTCTGCAAAATATTATCTCACCAATGATCATGAAGCTAAAGCTTTACCTTTTGTAAAAAAACATTTTGAAAATGTAAAAGACAGCAACAACAATTATATAGAATATATATCCACCGCGGATAACATTGGCAATATTTACCGTGGAATTACAAAACCTGATAGCGCCTTAGTTTATTATGTAAAAGCAGGCGAACGTGCAAAGAAACAATATGGCGAAAACAGTGAACAATATGGCGCTTTTCTTGTAAAAATTGCAGCCGTGTATAGCGACTTGGGACAATACCAGGAAGCCGAACAAGAATTTAAAAAGGCCACCGCTATTCTAAAGAAAATGGAAAGCTCCAATAAAAGAGCTTATATCGGGTGTTTGGCTGAATATGCCGCCTTTTATATAACAACAGGTAGTTTAAATAAGGCAGAGGAATTGTGCCTCGCGGCATCTGATATTGCACTCAAAGATTCTGTTGACAAGATTGCCTACATTTTAGTGCTGGAAAAAATGGGTGGACTATATGAAAGAATGGGATTGTATTCAAAGCAGGAAACAATAGTGCTAAAGTATTTTGAGATTGTGAAGGAAATCTATGGCGAAAAGGCTCCTAAATATTTCAGTGCCCTCAGTGGATTGGCAGGTTTATACCAGCATAACCATCACCTGGAGAAAGCTGATTCGTTGTACAGAATAGTATTGGAAAGTAAAGAAAAAGTATTTGGCAAAAAAGCTGCCGCCAACATAACCATTTTAAACCATTTAGGTATGGTAAATATGGAAATGAAAAAATACAAGGTAGCGGAAGGGTATCTTGAAGAAGGGGTGAAAATAATTTATGAAAATGGTGGAGAAGAATCACCCATGTACCCGTATTGTGTAAAAAACCTGGCGAAGCTTTACGTTCTGTCAGGGAGAAAAGCTCTGGCAGAGCCATTGTTTCAAAAATCTTTAGCTACATATAATAAATTAGGATTGACGCTGCATTCCGGCCGGGTGAAGTTACTGTATGATATGGCCGCACTGTTATATGATAATGATCCGGTAAAAGCCCCGGTATATTTAAAAGAAGCGATGGACGCGGAGAATAAACTGTTATTAGAAAAACTGGATTATTTATCAGAAACAGAATTGCTTCTTTATTTAAAAAGGATCAAAGAAGTGTCAGACAAACCTTACCGATTTTTGATGCGCTATAAAAACCCTGTGATAATCGGCGCTACTTATAACAGCAGGTTGCTTGCAAGCGGCATAGGATTGCAAAACACCAAGGCCCTGTATGAAAATATGGCTCGGTCAAAAGACAGCATGCTATCCATGCTTTGGAAAAATTACCTGCAGCAAAAATCTTCTTACACAAGGCTCACCCTAACGCCCGCAGCCCAAAGAAATACGAATATGGATTCTGTTGAAGCCATCCTTAACCAGGAAGAAAAAGACATCCTGCGGAGATCGGCAGACTACAGGAATATGAAAGAAAAACTATCTGTTACATGGCAGGACGTACAAAAACATTTACAACCGGGAGAGGCAGCGGTTGAATATATAAAGTTCAACCGCACGTTCAATACTTATGATGACTCAAAGGCTGATACTTTTTTTTATGCGGCTTTACTACTTCGCCCTGAGGATACTGTTCCCCGGTTTATAGTGTTGTGTGAAGAAAAGAAACTCATCGCCGGCATAAAAAAATTCCCTTACAAAGCCATTGTAAACAGCAGAGGAGAAGGGCAGGAAAACTATCGAGAAAACGCAACCAATACGCTGTATAAGCTGGTGTGGGAACCATTGGATCCTTATCTTACCCATACCAAAACAGTATATTTTTCGCCAGATGGTTTGTTGCACAGGGTGGCATTCTCCGCAATACCTTATAGCAGGAATCAACTGCTCTGCGATAAATATCAACTTACACAACTTACTTCTACCAGGCAGATAGCTTTAAAGGAAACCAAAACTTCCGCACCCGTTTGGATCGCTATGTTTGGTGGCATCAATTATAATTACCAGTCTGTTGATACAGTGCGCTATGCGAATGTATCCGATGCGAAGCGAGGCCGGGATCTCGATTCTTTTTGTTTTTTGCCCAATACCTTAAAAGAGATCAATACGATAAAAACCGATGCAGAAGCTTCGCATAAAAGGGCAATGGTGTTTACAGCCGACAATGCCACTGAAGCAGCTTTCAGAAATCTGGGCGGACATAACTCACCAGAGGTAATTCACTTTGCCACACATGGTTTTACCCTATCCGATTATACCCCGCAAAAAAACAATGCCGGCGCGTCGTTTAAAACGTCACTTAATCCACTGCTACGTTGCGGATTAGTAATGACAGGAGGCAATAAAGGCTGGAAAGGCAAAGCAGCGTTAAATGAAGATGATGGTATATTGACCGGTCTGGAAATAAGTTCAGTTCAATTGCCTAATACACAATTGGCTGTTTTATCTGCCTGCGAAACCGGCCTTGGAAAAATTGAAGGCAGCGAAGGAGTGTTTGGACTGCAAAGAGCATTTAAGCTGGCTGGCGTAAATTATGTAATGGCAAGTCTGTGGCAGGTGCCTGATAAAGAAACCGCTGAATTTATGGAGACTTTTTACACGCGTTGGCTCGCTGGCACATCTATCCGTAACGCATTTTTTAATACACAGCAAATCATGCGCAAAAAATACGCACCTTACTACTGGGCGGGTTTTACATTAGTACAATAATTTTTTTTAAAGAGTGATGATAATACATCACTAACCGCTATTAAGCCCGTAGCAATGTAGTCGCAATGCTTCAGATACAGCATGTGCCTCTATTACTGTGGATATCATCCATGTATTGAGTGTTGCTCATTTTCCAATATCCTCCATCACTATATAACATCTTTAAAGAATAACGATGTTAACCGTTAATGCTATTGAAGAAGTAAAACCGGCACATATTTAATTATCCATTGATCCGAAAGAAAACCGCACAATCAAAAAAATTAAAAAAGAGAAATGACAATCAGGCTATTTTATGTAGTAGTGATCGGACTGCTGATTATTACGGGCTGCAAGAAGGATAATGGCACAAATGACAGCGACAACAATTCAACAAGTAAACAGGCATATATACCTGACCTTTCCGGTAGTTATTCCCCGAGTAGTGGATCCTGGGCTAAAGCCATCCGCATTCAAAAGGATGGAAAGATTCTGGCATTGGGTGATAAATGGTTTGTACGACTGGAAAAGGAAGGGCTTAATATAGACAATACTTTTAACCCGGTAACCGAAATAGCTTCCAGTTCCAATGTAAATGCATTTGAATTACAGGATGATGGTAAGATTATCGTATTTGGTAAATTTGTACTGTCCAGCGGACGCAAGGCAATTGTAAGATTAAATGCAGATGGCTCTCTTGATGATAGCTTTAACAATCCCAACCTGGATATAAACTACCAGGCGCAATCAATAAATATTTACGCGGTAGCATTGCAGGCAAACGGGAAAATGGTTATTGCCGGTGCCTTTTCTTACAGAACAAGTCCTACCTCATATGCCTATGGTATTGCAAGACTAAATGCCGACCAAAGCCTTGATTACAGTTTTGTGTCTCCGATAAGTGGTGGAGACGTATACAACGTACAGCGAATGTTACCCCTTTCCGACGGTGGATTTCTGCTCACTGGTTACGGAGCCATAACGCTCAAGGGTGGCGCAAGCTATGCGGTGGTTAAAATAAATGCTGATGGCATATTTGATAATACCTATGCTTTTGGTAGTGGTGGATCTCTTGATGCCAATTCAGTAATTGGCACCGATATGAAAGCACTTGCCGATGGAAAAACACTGGTAGGTTGGTATTCAGGAAACATCCAGGCTCAGGCGAGCTACGTGGCACGTACGAATGCAGACGGAAGTGTAGATGCTGGATTTAATGCATTTGGTGTTCACGGTTATATCAGGGCGGTATTGGAATTACCTGATAAAAGCGTTTTAGTTGGCAATACCCCTAATTTAAATATTACAAGCGAACAATACCTCATTCATTTGAGTAGCGGAGGAGTTGAGGATACTGCATTTCATCCGGGCTTTACCTCAGGATCGGGAATTTTCTGCCTTGCAAATGTTGATGAAACAACCGTACTGGCAGGGGGCAGCTTAAATATTGGTGATAAAAAATATGCAGTCGTTCGGCTCAGGAAAAACAAATAGGTTGTTGCCTGTGAATTACCTGAAAAGAAAATTGAAAATCTGAAAAGATCTTACCCACTATAAAAAAAGTTTATGAAGAAAATAATTATTTGCTTTGCCGTATTTATTACAATCCTGCATACTGCCGTACAAAGTCAAACTAAAACAGCCAAACCTGCTGCGGCATCAAAAACCAGTGCGCTTACAAACAAGAGTGTTATTGACCTGCAAAAAGCAGGGTTGGGTGACGACATTATTCTTACCAAAATCGCACAGTCAAAATGCGCCTTCGATCTTTCCACAGATGCGCTCATTGATTTAAAATCTAAAGGAGTTTCGGCAGATGTTATAAAAGCAATGATGAATAAAAGCGAAGAAAACACGTCAGGTACAGCAGATAATGCTGTACAGAAATCATCCACGACCAATAATAATGTCTCAACAAAAAAACCTGGCACACTCCAGCTCGACCTGCTTAATTACGTATATGCCTACGCTAAAAGCAGCCAGTCTGCAAAAGCGCTTGAAAAAGCTGTAGCCGGAATCCGTACCAAACAAGGCATGTTTGGTGGCAGCGCAATGCTGCAGGTAGATGGAGGAACATCCGGAATTCAACTCAGCGAAAGCGAATCTGCATCGTTTGTAATTAACACAGGCAGCACTGCCCTGCCCGAGCTGGTGCTGTACAAAGTAAAATCTGTGAAAAATAAAAGAGAAGTAGCCAGTATGAAAGTAAACACATTTACAGGAGTAAAAACCGGTGAAGATGTGATTTCGTTGAATATCTCCAAATTAAGCGAGGGTATTTTTGAAGTTACCCCTGCTAAAAAACTGGAAAAAGGGGAATACTTTTTTACAGCAAAACCGGTTGCAGGCGCTACAAGTGTAGACGCCTACACGTTTGGTATAAAATAAACATAATCTTCAACCATGTTACAAACTAAATCTTTAAGAATAAAAATTACTAACAATCATTATCGACGTACGACACGCAATAATAAAACAAGATTTATAAAATTGCTTTTCAAACAATTTACTCTCAGTTTCCTTTTTTATCATTAATAGTTGCAGGATGTAAAAAAGTGGCAACAGCAGCACTATTAAAATATTACGTGAAATTCAAAGCCGAAGGCATTCAGCAGGAATTTCGTTCTCAAACAGGAGGAAACCGGATGAGTGCAGGTGTAAGTGGGCCTGGTAATTTTTATGGTGGTGGAATTAAAACCTGGCGATTTGATATGCTGGTTATGGTGATGAGACCGAAGCTTACCCCACATTACAAATAAGAGTTGAAATGCCTGAAGATATTACCATAAACAAAATTTATGTAAGTAATACAGTGAACATTCCAACAAAAGGTTATGCAACGTTGTTTTACAGCGAAAAGGCAGATACATATCAACACTCAATTGACTATATTAATTCCAACGATGTTACAGTAATGATCACTGAAATAGGCGATCATGTTATTCGGGGAACTTTCTCAGGCACTGTATCAACTAACGATGGCACAAAGCATTCTCTGATTTCTGAAGGAGAATTCAATGTTGAACGTCTTTATTGAAATATTCCGAAACGAGATATCAGCACGATACATAAACTTTGGGTATCATTGTAGAACTTGTCCAGGGTAATAAATCCAGCGCATCATTTTGAGTATTATCTTTACGCTCATCCAAAACTTAACTGATGAGCGCTTTCTGCAAACATTTTGTTCTAACTGTAGTTGTACTATTGCATGCCTTTGCTGTTTCTGCCCAACAAAATATTACGGTACGTGTTGATGCGTCCAGAACATTTCAAAGCATTCATAACTTTTCAGCATCCGATGCCTGGAGTTGCCAGTTTGTAGGGAATTGGCCTGATCAGAAAAAAAATGTTATAGCAGATTGGTTGTTCAGCATGGATACCTTGTCTAATGGCAGTCCCAAAGGTATAGGACTTTCAATGTGGCGTTACAACATTGGAGCAGGCAGCGCCGAACAGGGAGATAGTAGTTTGATTGTGGATGAATGGCGCCGTGCAGCATTAGTAAATGGCAACACGGCACAAACATCAGATCGTATAAAAGCACAAAACTGGTTTTTGCTCGCGGCAAAAAAACGTGGGGTGAAGCAGTTTCTTGGATTTTTAAATAGTCCGCCGGTACACCTTACGGTAAATGGCCTGGCACATGCTACCGCAGGTAAAAATAATATTGACAGTAGCCAATATGATGCTTATGCCGATTATGTTGTAAATGCGCTAAAGACCATACAACGATCAACCGGTATTAGTTTTAATTATGTAAGTCCGGTAAATGAACCGCAGTGGGACTGGAGTGACAATAACCAGGAAGGTTGCCCATACGATAACAACCATATCAGCGGAATAGTAAAAAGTTTTAATGAAAGTTTCGCAAGAAATAAGCTGGGCACAAAACTTTTAATTACTGAAGCAGGACAGATCAACTATCTGCTGCCAGGAAGCAATAAACCTGCAAGAGACAACCAGGTAAATGAATTTTTCAAACCTTCCTACCCAAACTATGTTGGCAATCTGTCTCATGTAAGTAACACTATTGCTGCACATAGTTACTTTACCACCTCTCCTTTAAGCAAGGCAATGGATTTGCGCGGAAAGATAAAAGAAAGCATCGCGTCAATAAAAGGATTGGAATACTGGCAATCTGAATATTGCATCCTGGGTGATAATGATGGCGAGATCAATGGCGATAAGCGCGATCTTGACATAACTTCCGGATTGTATGTAGCCAAAGTAATGTATGAAGATCTTGTTGGCGCTAATGCATCAGCATGGCAATGGTGGATAGCGGTATCTGCCTATAATTATAAAGATGGGTTAGTATACGTTGATAAAAAAGAGAATGGAGGCAACTATTACGACAGCAAAATGCTTTGGGCAATGGGTAATTACAGTCGCTTTGTACGCCCCGGCATGCAGCGCATAGATGCGCGGTCGTCTTCAAATGAATTATATGTATCTGCCTTTAAAAACATGCAGAATAAATCTATAGTGCTGGTTTTTGTAAATGAAACTGAAAAGAAATTTCCGGTTACGGTTGACGATACTACTGCTGTAAAGCGTAAAAAAATAATTGCATACACAACGGATGCAACCAGGAATCTTGAAAAAAACATATTGCAATCGGGTAATATCAGCATTCCTTCAAGAAGTATTGTAACAGTGGTATTGCAGTAACGGAATGAATACGAGATCAAATCAATTCAGCATTACACAAATGCTAGCAAAAACATTCAATGAAAAAGGATTTATAAAGTGGTGGGGTTACTATTCATGATAACCCGCGCCTAATTCATTGCCTGAAGTATTAATATTCGTATTGTATGTATTCAATGTCCATATAACGCCTGTAGTAACATCCGTTATATACAAATCGTAACTTCCCACGCCGCCGGCGCGTGTGCTTGATAAAATAATATATTTCGCTCCTGCGGCACATCCATCTGAATAATCACCTGTAGGTTCATTACATCTCAAACCTAATGGCGTTTGTGCGTTATAGTAGCCTATATACAATTGGTCATGGTGATTAGATGCCGAATACCATCTTGTAAATACAAAACTGGTATCGTTTAATACTATGGGATAGTAAGCATAAATACCCGCAGATGTGTAGAGCGTTTGTACATTACTATCTTTAATACCATAACGGTATATAGATGAAATGGCGCCCTGAGACGCCGCATATAAAATGTATTTACCATCGCTGCTGAAATAGGGCATAGAAGCATCTGTCCCAGGCACGCTATACTGTGCCTTTATATGACCGGTGGTATCAATCTCCGTTAGTTTTCCGTCTCTTTTTAAAATAATGCGCAAACCGTCAGAGCTAAATTTAGGATCTTCATTTTTTGCCGCAGGTAACAATGAAGTTAAATTAACAGGCTGTGTATTTGCTTCAAGGTCATACAAAAAAATATCCCATTGATTGCTACGCTTGCTGATGCCCATAAATACAATTCTTTTCCCTTCAGGAGAAAAATGTGCATTCATCGGGTTCAATATATCCCAACCATTACTTAGTACTTTATTGGTATTGGTTGAAAAGTTGTACAGGTATATTTTTGAGTCATTGCATTCGTAGCAGGAATAACTATGGTAAACAAGCCTGCCGGTAATGGCAGGCCTGTTTACTATAGTATCAACAGGCTTTAAAGCATCTGTAGGTAATTTGTTTTTATTGCAGCATGATAAAAGCATTTGCAGCGATATCAACATCCACATTAACGGAAACGTCTTCATCATAACTACTTTTATACGCATGCAAATCAATAACCCGGGTTTTGTACAAGATTAGGATTGGCATCTATTTCCACCTGTGGTATTGGCAGTATCCAGCGTTGAGGTGTGCAATGAGAATAATCCATTTTTTGAGGCGCGCTCTGCACACCATCGCCGCAGGTATAGGTATACTCGTTTAAGGCCTGCATAACGTTAGTGGCTACCCCGGTTCTTACCAGGTCATCCCACCGTTGCCCCTCAAATGCAAGTTCAAGGCGTCTTTCCAGCAAAATAGCTTCTTTCATTTGCGCCTGCGATGTGCCCGATATATCTGCCAGTTCAGCACGTTTTCTAACTATATTGAGCGTAGTTGCGGCTTCAGTATAGCTGCCGGCTTCATTTTGCGCCTCGGCCTTCAACAAAATAATATCTGCAAGGCGGAGCAAATAAAAATTATCGCCACTTGCCCAACCTGCAGCATGCTTTTGTTTGTTATTAAAGGGAATGGGCTGATCTGGATCCTGGCAGGGATTCCAGTTTTCGTCTGCCCAACTTATAGGATCGCCATTTACATCCTGGGTAAGAAATAAAATGTTAGCGTCTTTTCTTCGTGTATCACCTGCCGCATCATATGCCGCTACCAAATCTTTTGAAGGCACACAGTATTTCTGCCAGCCATCTTCCGGTGCCAGAAAAAGCTCCACCCCCCAGCAGGAAGCACTCGAAGTTCCTTCTGCATAGGGAATTTCCAATATAGATTCTGAATTAAAATCATGATCTCCATCAAATACGTCCGCGTAATGGTCCATCAACTGGTAACCTTCAGGGCTATTGATCACTGCATTACAATACTGCAATACTTTGGTATAATCCCTGTCGCTTCTTTGCGCCCATACTTTTGCCATTAAAGCATTTGCCGCGCCTTTGGTTGCCCTTACTTTATTTACAGATGGCGCGTTAGCTGTAGCAGAGCCCGGCGTTCCGTTAAAATGATCGGGAAGATTATCCAGCGCTGTTTGAAGATCAGCAACGATCTGATCGTATACCTCTTTTTCTGACGACCGTGGCTTTCTTGTTTTTCCGGGCTCAGCCGTATTAGATTCTAATTCCAACGGCACGCTGCCATACAACTTCACCAATTGATAATAATGAAATGCCCTCAGGAAACTCACTTCACCTATTACCTGTTTTCTTCTTTCTTCTGTAAAAGAAGCATCTGTTACCTCTGGTATTTTATTAAGCAAAATATTGCAACGGGCTATGCCTCCGTAAAACATTTTCCAGTGAGCGTAACTGTGTGTATTTGTAGCCGGCAGTATAAAGCGGTCATAGTCATAAAAGCTTTCCTCGTTATTTCCACCGGGATACGCGTTATCAGACCGAACATCACTCAGCATAACGTTTTCCCATTGGTAGTAGTCGCTGCCATAAAAAGTATTATAGCAACCAGAAAGTGCATTCTCTATATCATCGCCTGTACTATAGGCATTACCGGTAGTGAGTGCTGTTTGTGGTCTGTCGTTGAGAAATTTTGTACATGAAACAAACGACAACAAACCTGTCAGCATCACCATATATTGAAAAGTATATTTTTTCATTGTTTGCTGTTTTATCAGTTAAAAAGAAATGTTTACACCCAGCACAAAATCTCTTGATTGAGGATAGCTTCCCCAATCAATGCCGGGGGCGGCATTTTTATCAGTAGTAGAGCTGCTTTTTGAGTTGAATGCGCTAAGCTCCGGATCGTAGCCACTATATTTTGTAAACGTAAGCAGGTTTTCGGCTGTGAGGTATATAAAGCAACGGCTCATTTTAATTTTACTTATTGCTTTT
This sequence comes from Agriterribacter sp., assembly GCA_044223805.1. Lineage (GTDB taxonomy): Bacteria > Bacteroidota > Bacteroidia > Chitinophagales > Chitinophagaceae > Agriterribacter. The sequence goes on along the minus strand of JBGALP010000021.1, from coordinate 15,243 downwards.
TCAGGAAGCCTATACCCAAGCGTAAGCGATTTCAAACGCAGGTAGGAACCCTTTTCAATATAGCGTGACGACGGATAGGAATTATCCCAGTTATTAGGTGATACCCCTGGCATATCGCTAACATCGCCTGGGTTTTTCCACCTGTTCAATACTGTAGCAGACTGGTTCATTGCCAACGCCATAGACTCAGAAAGGATGCGGGTAGCATTCATTACTTTATTACCACTCACACCCTGGAAAAAAATATCGAGCGAGAAATTTTTCCAACTGATTGAATTGGTAAAACCATAAGTAAACCGGGGATTGGCATAACCTATTATGCCAATGCTGTCTGCCGAGCCATCAGCAGTTTGAAGAAATTTTATATTTCCTGTTGCAGGATCAACACCCATGGACGTTTTCCCATAAAAAGAACCCAATGGCTCTCCTTCTTTTACTAACGCGGTATTGTAATCAGAACCGGCAGGATTAATAGAACCTACTACCAGTTGTGTACCAACAATGTTCAATACCTTATTCCGGTTGAATGAAATATTGAAATCGGTACTCCATTTGAAATTATTATGCACTATATTTTTTGAATTGAAGGAGAACTCAAACCCTTTGTTTCTTAAGTTTCCGGCATTCTGCCATGCCACGCCATAACCAGTGCTGGTTGGAATAGGAACAGCCAACAGCATATCGGTGGTTGTCTTATTATAATAATCGGCGGTAATCAATAACCGGTTGTTAAATAAACCCAGGTCAATACCAATGTCTACCTGTTTTGTTTTTTCCCAGGTCAGATCAGTGTTTTCTAAAGACGTAGGCACATAGGCCGACCTTATCTGGTTATTGATAAGATATTTTGAACCGGCGGTATCCACTATGCCGAATCTTGAATTGACAGGCACTACATCGTTACCAACAATACCCCAGCCTGCACGGAGTTTAAGCTCTGAAACAACATTGTTGTTTTTATGAAAAAAGTTTTCTTCTGATATTCTCCATCCTGCAGAGAAAGACGGAAAACTGCCCCACTTTTTGCCAGGCGCGAATCTTCCTGATCCATCGCGACGGAAATTAGTAGTAAGGTAGTATTTGTCATTATAGTTATAGTTAATTCTACCTATAAAAGCAACCGAAGAAATAGTATTGATCTCTTTAACCGGGATGCCTTGAACGGCTCCCGCGTCTACAGACTGATCTCCATTTTTTGCGTCGGTGAAGTTAACAGAGCTGCGTGACAGGTTATCATTTTTTTGTCTTGATACAATAAAACCTCCTAATGCAGCAATGCTATGGTTGCCTATTTTTTTATTGTAATTGATGGTGTTTTCAGAAATCCAACTGGTGAATTTATAGTTGTTTTCTGCCGCAAGCCCGTGCATGGTTCTTCCATACCTGGTTTGCACGGTATCCTGAAAGGATGTATAGTTCCCTTTCATTTGCTCAAAGCCAAACAGACTCTTTAATTTTAATCCTTTTACTACTTCGGCTTCGAGGTAAGCATTTCCACTATACCTGTTGCTCTTGTACAGATGATCTGGTTGGTATACGGTTGATACCGGATTTTCCAGGTCGTTCAGAAAAGGGCTTCTGGCATACATACGTGGATCGTCCAGGTCTCTCAGCCCTATTATGGGAACAGTTGTAAGCAACCTGGCTATAACACCGTTTCGGTAATTTTCAGGCACATCTCTGTCTTTCCAATTGCTGTAAGCAAGGCTTACACCAGCTTTTAGAAAGCTGGTAATCTGCTGATCAACATTCGCCTTAAAAGTTGCTCTTTTTACCGTATTGTTTATTACCATACCATTTTGATTTACCAATGCACCTGATACATAATACGAGGTTGATTTGGTACCTCCGGTAGCTGAGAGCTGGTAATTTTGCGACAGCGCGTTTCTGAAGGTTTCGTCCTGCCAGTTGGTATTGGCGTTATACTTATTCCAATCGGTAGTAGCGCCCATTTCGGTAGCGAGATCTTTAAATTGCGCACTGTTAAGCACATCCATTTTTTTCCATGGTTTCGACATGGTGAGTGAAGTGTTGAACCCTAATTTAAGTTTCTGATTTTTTCCTCGCTTGGTTGTAACCAGTACTACACCATTGGCTCCACGGTTGCCATAAATAGCAGCAGAAGAAGCGTCTTTAAGTATAGTGATGTTTTCTATGTCGGAAGGATTGATGTCATTAATGCCTTCCATAGGCACACCATCAACAATGTATAATGGATCACTTCCCGCTGTTATAGAAGACGTTCCCCTGATGCGGATGGAGAAGCCCGCCTGGGGTTGACCCGATGAGCGTACCACCTGCACGCCTGCAGCTTTACCCTCTATTGAATAACCAAATTGACTATTGCTGCGGTTATCAAGGTCTTTTGATGAAATAGTAGCTACACTACCTGTAACATCTTTTTTCTTCTGCGATCCGTATCCCACTACTACCACTTCATTCAGTTCACTTTCCTTCTTCTTCAACATTACCTGCAAAGCCGGCTGGTTTTTGGTTATCGTAATTTCTTTTGTTTCGTAGTTAACGTAAGATATCACCAAAACAAAACGCTCCTGTTGTACGGTTAATGTAAAAGAACCGTCTGCACCAGTACTGGTACCGTTGGAATTATCTTTTAGCCTAACCGACGCGCCAGACAAAGGGTTACCATCTGTATCTGTAACCCTTCCGGATACATCAATATTTTCGGGCTGTTGCGGTGATGCGTTTACCGGCTTAACAATAATGGTTTTATCCATTATGGCATAAGAAAACGGTTGATTTTCGAAACATGCCTGCAGCGCATGTTCAATGGGTACATTTTTAACATGAATGGTTACACGGTTAAACAACTGCAACTGGCTTTCTGTATACAAAAAAGAATAACCGGTTTGCTTTTTAATAAGTTTAAATGCTTTTTCCAGAGAAACATTATTCTCTGAAATAGTAACCGTTTGAGCGAAGCCATTTGCCGAGGCAGTAAGGCATCCCGAAATCATAAAAATCACAAGCAGTTTCATAATACGCCATGTTTGGGTAATGCGGGGACTACTCCGGTACAGAGCGCCCTTCAGCTTCCATAATTTCATACATTTGTATTGTTTGGGTTTAATAATAAGCAGTCTTGCCAGATTTGCTTTTTGGTTATAAAATCCTTACATCCGGCCGTTTCGTTTCGCTCACGAAGCGGCTTTTTGTTGCTATTAACTTTCAGCAATGCGCTATCAGCTTTTAACGTAGAAAGCTCAGAGCTGATACCTCATAGCTATTTAAATACTTCAATCGAATTTCCAGTTGTTTTGAAATGAACACGCCCTGTTGTTTCAAGCATACTCAGTACGCTTGAAATGTTGTTATCTCTTGAAATATCTCCGTAAAATTTTTCAGTAACGGTTTCTTTGAATTGTATAGTTACATTGTACCACCTGCTGAGTTGCCGCATAGCGGTATAAATATCTTCTCCATTAAAATTAAATGTTCCATTCTTCCACGCCATTACCTGGTCCATGTCAACCTTGCTGTCAACTTTAATTTCTTCGCTTACCTGGGCTTGTTCGCCCGGCGCCAGGGAAATACTGTTATTATCTTTCACAACGTTTACCCTACCCTCAAGCAGGCTTATATCTAAAGACTTTTCATCGGGGTAGGCATTTACATTAAAATGTGTACCCGTTACCTGTATAACCGTTTTTCCTGATTTTACAATAAAAGGTCTTGCAGCATCTTTAGCTACTTCAAAATATGCTTCACCAACCATTTCTATTTGCCTGCTCCCGGCGGCAAAGGCAACAGGATACTTTATTTCGCTATCGGTGTTTAACCAAACTTTGGTTCCATCGCTTAATGTAACCTGTACTACTTTACTGCCCCGCGGATTAGTAAGGGTATTAAAATAAATCTCACTGCCAGAGCTAACCGGAGCTTTATAAACGATTTCACCATTGGCTGTTTTTTGAATCGCTGCTTTTTCCTGCAGATCAACTGCGTTGGTAGTCAAACTATCAACCGATATACGTTTACCATTCTGCAGGGTGATGGTTGCCTTTGAAACACTGGGCGCAGGAATATCTGTTGTAGGTTTTGCATCACGGGTTTGCGCTATTGCCGTTTTTTTGGCCGGCAGATACATATACATCAAAGCGGCGCTTATAATAAGCACAACAGCAACGGCGGCAGCCATCCAAAACCGTTTGTAAAAAACCATCGGTTTAACAACAGCACTTTCTTCCGCGGTAAAATGTGCCTTCACTTTTTCCCAACCCGAATCCGCACTGTAGCTTGTCATTTTTTCCAATTCCTGCCGCATATATGCGGGATCACACAACCGGTTGAAAAGTACTTTATTTTGAGGGTCGGCTTCCAACCATGTATCCAATCTCTTTTTTTCCTCCGCTGTTAAGGGTTCACCTTTAAGATGCAGTATAATGAGGTCAGAAACCGGTTGTATAAAATCGTTCATGTAATGGTTTTATAATTGCGGGGCAAAGGCGAACGTTACGTTTTTTTTAAGTACACGAACTGGATAAGTTTTTTCCCATGCGATTGGGATCTTTTTTTAAATGTAATTTCTGCGCCGGGTAAAGGATGAAAATTAACGAGTTGAGCAGGCTATCATTACCATTAATGGCAGCATTCCCTTCTGTAAAATGGCATTACGCAGTAATTGTATGGCTTTGCCTTTTTGATTAAGCGCGGTTTTATTTGAAATGCCCATGTGCTGCGCCACCTGTTCAGTAGTAAAGCGCTCAAAGAAATAAAGTTTAAAAACTTGCGCACATTGTGGCGGAAGATTTTCTATTTCGTAATATAGCGTTGCCAGTACTTCAGCATTAATAACATCAATGTTATTGTCTGGTACCGTGTCAGCCGACAGGTATTCAATTTCGCTATGCGATTGCTGATGCCGCTTTTGCTTACGGTAAAAATCTATACAGGCGTTTCTGGTGGCAGTATACAAAAAAGAGCGGATGTCTGAGAGCCGGTAAAAGTCATTTCTCTTCTGTAGTAATTTCAGGAAAGCCTCCACAGCTATATCTTCCGCTTCCTGCTTTTGGTGTATTATGTTCTGTGCGTAATAGCATAATAATCTATAAAACCTGTTGTACAGTTCCCGGGTAGCACCAGCATCCTGTTGCCTGAATAATTGTACAATGGTATTATCGTTCCACTTCGAATTCATAATTGTTTGTAACAGCCGTTTACGCAACGGAGCACCAATGTTAAAAAAATTGCCTAACCCAACATAATAATTTTTAATACAGCCGTAAATATGTTACATGGTGCAAATACCTGGAGTTCGTAATCTTTTGCGCTAAGCCCTAAGGTAAAACGAAGCTTATTTTTAAGAAACAACAATGATTATACGGTCTGTTATCGTATAAATCCGATTGTTTGCAATACCGCATAATCTTAATTTTATGGCATGGATAATATCAGCGTGCTTACAAACTTTATGGGAGATGCTCACGAAAATATTTATTATCACCAGCTCAATCTCCCCAACTCAACAGTTGATTATACCATTCACCAGGGTGGCAATTTTATTTTCATATCCAACAAACGTAACCGAACCATAAGGTTCAGTTTGGCAGGAATGGAAAATAGAGCTATTTCTACCTCAGATATTAATGACTGGCTGAAGCGGATTCATGCGTTGTATCCGGGGTTTTAGGAGATGCAAAATGCTCATTGTACGCTTTGATAATTTCGGGAGCATCTCTATACCGGAGTTCTTTCGAATCAACTTTTTCTTTTAGTTCCGGGTAGTCTGCCAGATAATCAGGCATTAATTTTTTAAACGCTTTCCTCGTAAGTTTTTCCAGTTGCCCATTTTTCTCAATCACCCATTCCCGTACATCACTGCTGGATACCATTCCTCCAGAACCTCCACGAGAAACAGTAGCATAGTATAAATAAAGTTTTATTTTGCCATCCTGCAATACCTGCGCGAAGTCCTGCGGGTAAAATACGCGAAATTTAAAGTGAAATTTTTTATAACAGCAAAACTATCATTTTTAATTACAAAACAACAGATGTCAGCAGTAGTTAATCGTACCCTTTTGTCTTCCCTTGTTTCTTTAAAGCTGATAAAACAATCTCCATCTTCTTTACTGGTAAAAAGATTCCCACCATATTGCAGCCGGAGCAAACCATTTACTTTAGTACCATCTTTTGTATAATAATACCCTTCTTTGTATTGGCTATAACTTTGATGACAAACAAACAGTACGGTTAACAGTAGTGCAAAATATTTCAGGTGCTTAATCATATATTAGTTTAGGTTAATTACAACGTAATATAAGCAATCGCTATTTACGATAAAAGCATTTACTTTATTATTCTCCAGGTCGGACTACTCAGTTGTTGGTGAAAAAACACAACAACGGCGATACTGTTGATAACCCAACCAGTGTAGAAAACTTATCCTTCATACCCATATAAAACCTTCGCTCTTTCTCTTTTTAGTGCCATCAATAATGGCTCTGTACGAGTAAAATTTGCAAGACTAAACGCTTGTTCGATTTCTGTATATCGGCTCACAAAGAATTCGCTCAACTGGTCAAACCAAACTATTGAATCATTTTCAAAAGGAGAACCGATAATAAAAAAACGAATTATCCCCATATCGTACCACCCCTTCCAACTATGATTATTAGTACGCGATAAACTAATAAATCTTTCAAGATTTACATCCTGCTCAATCCGCACAAACAATCCGTTAAGTTCGTAAATGGTTATTTTAATTTGCTTATTTTCTTCAATTAATGTAAACCCTTTTTTAAGCAAAAAATTTGTAAAATTTACCAGGCTATCCATTGGTTAATTTTTGTAGTTAAGATTGTTTATTAAGAACTTTATAGCCGAAATTAGTCCCTTTTCCCGCAACGTCCTGCTTACGCACATGGCCTGGAGTAGTGACATTGCGAAGAAACGAAACCCTACGCAATATCTTTAATTGCCCCAATGGTTTCTTCTGAATCACAGCTTTCTTTAAACCTTTCCTCAATTGATTTAGCATAAGAGTCAGCTGCTAACCCATTTTTTACCAGAGTCCAATCTTCTCGTAAATTATTAATTAGTTTCCAATGACGAGCGTCAATTGAGGCCTTTTCTTCAGGTGTTGCCAAGAGAGCGAAACCTTCTCCAGTATTTCCATATTTTTTATAAATTTCAACATGCTTTTTTGTAATCATAAATAAATATTAAGGTTAAATAAATAATATGTCCCCAGCTATTATATTCTCTTCTCTGCACCATCTCCTTAAGCTAAGCTATGTGTATTGAAAGGGACTGCGGTAGATACGCTAACTGTATTGCAGATGCAGACAGATATACAAAATGAATTGAAATAGCATCCCATCACCTGAAACTACGCTCCTGAACACTTATCGTATTCTCATCTTTATATACATACTTCACCACTCCTACACATGTATTTTCAGGTACTACTCTATATATTGCAGAACGAACGCTATCACCTATTTTACTAAGCAACGCTTCATTCGTTTCGCCGTAATTTTCTTTAAGCTGGCAAATAACGGAAACATATTTTACCTTTTTATTCTCCACACTATCGTATACACGCACATCTGCCCGCAGAAATTCGCGTAGCCCATCCTGCACCGATTGCTGCAATACCGCGCTTTGTTCAGCATTATAAGATGATGGAACAAATTTTGAAGTGTTTGCAAAATGCAGATTCAAATTGCTTAACAACAGAAATATGGAAAAAAGAAAACCATAAGACAGTGCCAAAGCCGCCATCACTTTGGGAAACTTCACTACCGTTTCCAATGGTGCAGGTAATGCCCTTACCACTCTTGTGCCGGCAATAAAATCCCCAAGCCTGCGGGAAGGAATATTAATCGTCATCAGAATTTCAACAGGCCATATAATAGCGGTAAGATTTCTTACCACACAACGCAATGGTGAAGCAACTTCGCCGGTTGTATTATTTACAACCTGCAACCTGGTAATTCGTTTGGCAATACTTCTTCCGTTAATACTGTCTTTTGCAAAGTAGAATGAAAAGCCTGTAAGTCCGATTAAAATTAAGGGTGTTTTAAAAACGATATCTTTTTGTTGGTGCGTAACCTCAAGAAGCTGACTAAAAAAGTCTACAAAAAAAGGAATAAAGAAAAGCATCGAAAAAATCACCATAAAGAAATGGTCAAGAAAGATTGAAAGGAGCCGTTCCGATACTTCGGGCTTGGGTTGCATGTTGATGTTTTTATAGGCTTTAGTAAAAGCGATACTAAAATATGCTATTATCCGCATTTCATCAAGCTAACAAAGCACTATTTAATCTCCGTCACGTCCTGCTCAATCACATTTCTCGGAGCAGAGACATTCCAAGAAAGAGAGCCTGAAAGGGGACATTGCTACAAAGTAAATAACACAATGAAAAATATCCTGTACATAAACTTGCGCAGAGTCGCCAGCTAGCAAATATGGCTAATCACAGATAGCAGTGGTGATGCTGGGACTTGGTACGGCCAGACTCAGCAATATGTCTTTCCCGGAGTTTATAAAAACAGAAAGCAAAACACTGTGGGATATTGTGGGCTTTTTACTGAATGGATTGATCTTTATTTTACTTGGACTTGAATTGCCGATCGTTTTAAAAACGATTGATAAAACGAATGTGCTGCCTTATATTGGTTACGCTTTTTTAATCACCATCGTGGCATTACTTATACGTATGGCAAGAGTTCTTTTGCAGAGAAGAAATCTGCAGAAGGCGTTTGACTCACCAAAAAGAAAAATAGCGGAAGAAGCGCTCTTGACCATGCAGGAATGTTTGATCATCAGTTGGTCGGGTATGAGGGGAATTGTGTCGTTAGCAATGGCCATTGCTTTACCAAGAGAGATAAGCACAAACGTGCCATTTCCGATGCGCAATGAAATTATTTTTATTGCAACCGTGGTAGTTATTATTACCATTGTAGGGCAGGGATTTCTTCTTCCCATTATTGTGAAGAGAAATATAGTTCCTGCAACTGCCGATAGTAAAACGGAGTAGCATTTATCAGCAGGCTACAATTACTTTCTCAACTGCAATACCAGCACAGCAAGTTCCTCTGTGTAAGGAAGCAAAAAATCGGTATTCTCAATGCAGGTAAAATAAGTGAAATCCTCATCATAGATACTGCGGGTTTCCTCTACGTAAAGTCCGTCTATATTATACAATACGTATTCAAAACCCTCTTCACCTCTTTCGCCTAAAATAACGGCAGATTCAACAATAAGCCGGAGTTGCTCTACTTCCGGAAGGTCATAAAATTCAGCAGCGGTTAAACACATAGGATACATTTTTTTGTTTGATTGGATAACACAAAGAAAGCTTGCTTTCCATGCTAAAAAAATAGAACGTTATATACTTGTATCGTAGTATTTATAACGACCGCTTCTTTTTCAAACGAAAACTCACGCGGTATTTATATATCCGTTACCGCCCTGAAATGTAACCCCATTATTTTCCCGATTCATTTAAAAGTCGCAAATCTTCCGCGTCAAGCTGTAAGCCGGGCGCCGCTAACAGCGTCTGCAACTGGCTTTCACTCGTTGCGCTTACTATGGGTGCTGTAATCAATGGCTGGGCCAGCAGCCATGCCAACGCAACGGTTGCCTGGGTACTATTATGTTTTGCAGCAACTTTATCTAATGCAGCCAATGCGGAAAATCCTTTTCCGGTAAAGTACTTTTGCGCTCCTTCTCCTCTCACACTTTTATGTGCATCTTGTTTTGAGCGGTATTTGCCGGTTAAAAAACCCGCAGCCAAGGACCAGTAAGGGAATACCGATAAGTGGAACTGCTCAGCCAACGGAGCATAATCTGTTTCAAACTGCTGGCGTTCTACCAGGTTATAATGCGGTTGTAAAGCTACATACTGCGGAAAATTATTTTTTTCTGCTACTTCAAACGACGCTTTTAATCTTTCTGGTGTAATATTGGAAGCGGCGATATAACGCACCTTACCAGCTTTTACAATGTCATTATAGGCAGACATGGTTTCCTCTACCGGCGTAATACCATCATCAAAATGAGTATAGTACAAATCAATATGATCTGTTTGCAAACGGCTGAGCGATTCATCAACTGATTGCAGTATATGTTTTCTGCTGATGTCAACCGGATGTTCTTTGGTTTGTGAACCTACCTTTGTGGCAATAATCATTTTATCCCTATTGTTTCTTAATTGCATCCAGTTGCCGATAATGGTTTCAGATTGCCCACCTTTGCCATTAACCCACCACGAGTAAGTATTGGCGGTATCAATAAAATTAAATCCCGCGTCGGCAAACGCATCTAATATTTCAAAAGACCTGGTTTCATCTAATGTCCAGCCAAATACATTGCCACCAAGGTTAATGGGAGCTATCTGCAGGTCTGTATTTTTGATTGTTCTTTTTTCCACCGCTGTATGATTTTATTTTTAAGAACTGCAAAGATAGTTGGCGACTAAGCAAAAGAACAGCATAAAAATATTTTAACCTGCCGTTCATTCATAAATATTTTGCAGCGCTGTTACGCAAATAATTCTTTTTCTCACACCTCAATCCAACTTGTCAACATTTCACAAAATGTAATTAAGCATTTGACAACCATTTTAAAATATAGCCCGTCTAATTCTTTATCTAACTTTTGAAAACGCATGCCGCAGCAGATTCTTTTCTTCGACCGCAGTTATAATTATACTCCAGGCCAGGACGCTGTATACAGGATAGAAATTGATACATTCAACAAAGCGTATTTTTTCTACCAGCCCGTTTCATCTGAAGCATTTTACCATGAACACCTCACGCATACCGACAATAATAATTTTCTCATTAAGTACCTATCTATTTTGTTACGTTCGCTTACCGATGTACATTACTAACCGGATAGTTAAAAAATCATTTCGTATACGCTTAACCTATCAACCGGCTTGTGCCTGAAAATCGTTTATATTAGCGCATTTATCCGGCACATGACGCAGCAACAGAACATAGCTATATTACAATCAAAACAGCATTTTCATATTCTTGACGGCTTAAGAGGCATTGCGGCTTTGGCTGTTGTTATTTTCCACTTTATGGAAATGGTGTTTTTAGACTATAGCAAAAACTTTATCGCACATGGTTTTCTTGCAGTTGATTTTTTCTTTTGCCTGTCTGGATTTGTTATAGCCTATGCATACGACGACAGAATAGCAAATATGGGAATAAAGGCATTTTTCATCTCCAGGCTCATCAGGCTGCAACCGCTTGTAATAGCAGGTTCAATACTGGGGTTGCTTACTTTTTTGTTTGACCCTTTTATTACTTATCAATCAACATATGGTGTGGGCCGCATAGGATTAATATTGCTTACATCTATGCTGCTTATTCCCTTTCCGGTTATGGCTGAACGCTATTTTAATCTTTTTGGCTTAAACGCACCTGCATGGTCATTGTTCTGGGAGTATGCAGCTAACATAGTATACGCTTTTGTATTGTATAAAATTACCCGCCGCTATTTGCTTTTGCTTACTGTGTTTTTTGCTATTATACTTTGTATAGCAAGTTACCGCACAGGCAACTTAATGGGTGGCTGGGGTAAAGATACTTTTAAGGATGGTGGCGCCCGCATAGGGTATTCCTTCCTTGCAGGAATATTGATATACCGTTCAGGCTGGATCATTAAAAGCAAACTTGGATTTCCGGCATTATCGGTTTTACTGGCATTGGCATTTGTAATGCCATGGACAAAATGGAACGGGATTACTGACGCCCTGGTGGTTATATTTTACTTTCCATTATTGATTGCCCTTGGAACTGGTGCCAAACTTACTTCAGCCATGAAAAGGATTTGCATTTTCTCAGGCAGGATTTCCTACCCTTTATATATGACACATTATGCCGCGCTCTGGATGTTCAATAATTATATCAATAGTCATCAACCAGTAACAAAAAAACAACTAACGCTTATCATAGCCGTAAGTATAATTGCTTTGATAGGAATAGCTTACCTTTTTATGGTAATGTATGATACACCTGTACGCAGGCATTTAGCAAAAAAAAGAAAAGTTATCAGTAAGGGGTAATACAACCGTTTTTATCTTTCTCTCACTATTAACGCATACATTTATATTTATAAAAACACTTGTATATGCTGCTTAATAAGCGTATATCTATCCTGTATTTTATCCGCCTTATCAGGTACGATATAGTGATTATTGTTATCTATGCCGTATTAATGGGGTTTCTTGACAAATACAGCATATTCAGTAATCTCGTTATCCCCATAAGCGTATCTGCTATTATCGGCACATTAATATCTCTGCTGCTGGCTTTTAAAACAGCACAATCATATGAGCGGTGGTGGGAAGCCCGGATAATATGGGGCGCCATTGTAAATGACAGCCGTAGTATTGTGCGGCAACTCAAACAATTTTTGCCCGCCGGTGAACAAAGCGACAAGCTGATAAAAATTTTCGCGTTACGGCAGATCATATGGTGTTATAGTCTTGCAGATTCACTAAGAAAAAAAACGTTTAGAAAAAAGGTGAACGATTACCTGGCTGAGCACAATATAGAGAGCGCCAACGTTCCCAACTATCTTTTGAACGAGCATGCAAAACAAATTGCCGCCATAGCAGATCAATTTGCGCTGAATGCAAATATGCAGATTCAGTTAGACGCTACTCTTGTACGGCTTAACGATGCTATGGGAAAATGCGAACGGATAAAAAATACGGTATTCCCAAAATCATATAGCATACTTATTCATTTTCTTATTTATGTTTTTCTCACCATCTTTCCCTTTGGACTTGATGACGCCTTTATATTTACGGAAATGCTGCTTACCATTCTAATACCTGTATTGTTTGTAGCTATTGAACAAACAGCCATCATACTACAGGATCCGTTTGAAAACAAACCAACAGATACTCCTATGACAACACTATCACAAACTATTGAAAAAAATCTGTGTGAGATAACAGGTATGCCATATGTGGCAGAAGAAGAAAATAAAGTAACCTATTTTATAATGTAGATATCATCATATTGTTAATGTAAAATTTCCTTTATCGTAATCATGCAATAACATAGATGGTTAAATTGCACAAATAATAAAAATACTAAGCCCGGGCGGCATAACTATTTAACAGTTGGTTTTGGGTAAATAGCTTATAACATAGCCCGGCACCATTTAAACAACAAAAGGCTGTGTGTAAACAGCCTTTTGTTGTATTGAGTTGTAAGCTCAGCGTGTAACTATATTTTGCCACCGTGAAACGACAGACGACAAGCCTGTAACATGTAACTACAACTTAACTTCCGCGGTATATTTTACTAAAATATTAAAGTCATCTGTACACATATAACTTACCCATGCATTGTTGCGGAGAAATCGAACTTCTTCAATATATGTGCCGTCAATATTATGCAGAAGATACCTGAATATTTCATCAGATCTTTCACCAATAAAAACAGAGTGCTGCATAATGTACTCCAGTTGATCATCCTGGCTTAAAGAGGAAAATTGGGACGCGTTTAAATTCATAATATATAGGGTTTACGGATAATAAGCATAGCCTTAAAGAACTGCTACACTGCCCATATAAACGTTCAAAGTTATCAATAAGTATAAATAAAAAAGGGTGCATAGAAATGCTCCCCGTTTTAAATCCAATATCCTATGAAAAACCGATGTAAAGATATGTGGCGAAGTGTAAACTTGCAATACCCCGGCATATCGTTTCGATAAAATGTGGTTATTCTTCGGTTAAATGCAACCGTCGGGTGTATTATTTCGTAATTGCTACTTGGTATACCTAACCCAAGCAATCATTGCAACCATAATAATATCATCCGGTAAAAAAAGGCTTTAAGAAATCTTTAGCATTTGTATATAGGGGAAATGGTCAAAAAGAGTGTCTATTATAGGTATATAACATCTAATACATTCAATTTTCTCATAAGCAGTTAGTTTTGGTTGCGGCCCCTGTTTCCACAGGGGCTAATTTTTTGCCTTAGCCAGCTTTTCTTCTTTCATTTTTTGAGACTTCTCCTTACTCAATCATTGTTATTCGGGGCATCCATTTTCATTTTCTCCTTTTCACCGATGGTATTTGCCTTGTGGGCAACTGAGGCCATACATGCGCATTACACCGTTGTAAGTTTGTTGCAGCAAACAACATCGCTCAACATATTAAATTAAAAAAAATGAAAAAGTTACTGTTATGCTTTATTGCAATCGCAGTTATTGTTATCGCACAAGCTCAGTCAGACAATGCCTCTGTTAAAAAAGATAAAAATGAGATCCGTAAGGAAATGAGAAAAGCTGAAAGCAATGAGCCCAGCTTTCAATCGAAACAAAGTTTTTACAGCGATTTTGGAGATGTAACAGATGTAAACTGGAAACGCACGGCCAATTTTGACGAAGCAGTATTTACAAAAGACGGCAAAGGCATGAAGGCATTTTATGACATTGATTCCAAACTGGTTGGCACTGTTACCAACAAAATTTTTGCCGATTTACCGGCAAGCGCACAAACATATATCAACAAAAAATATAGCGATTACAGCAAGGGAAGGGTGATTTTCTATGACGATAATGAGTATAACCAGACCGATATGGAATTATATGGCAATGTGTTTGACGATGAGGATAATTATTTCATAGAAATGGGCAAAGATGACAAAAACATTGTATTGAAAGTGAACATGGATGGCGATGTAACCTACTTTGCTGAAGTACACTAACCTTGTGCCTCCTCTGAAAAAACCGGCATCGCAGGCTTAACGCCTGCGATTTTTATTTAAAAGAAAAGCATGCTTTTTAAGAACCGGGGGCTCACTTTATAATTACCTGCGTTCCGGTTCCGCTCAAATCAGCCGAATTATTGATTTTAAATGTACTGATACTGGTAATTTTTCCGCAGCATTTGGTATCGTAGCTGGAGTAACTCAATTGCAGCGTATCCACATCGCCATTAGTGAGCCGCATATACGCTGTTTGCGTGCTTATGCCAAAGCGCGCAATCAGTATACTATCATATCCTGTACCTGATAATGGAACAGTTTGCGAATTATGAAACAGTGTATCGCCTCCGGTAAGCGAATAAAACCGGATACTGTCAGGATTGTACCTGCGGTTGGAACCAAAAAGCAAATCGGTACCGCCGGCATTCACAATACGTAGTTGCAAATAATCAACATTACTGGCGCAATCAAGATTATCACAGGGATCGCAGGAAGAAAACGTACAAAGCAACAACGCAATACTAACATATACAGG
>JBGALP010000020.1:0-35309 GCA_044223805.1 Agriterribacter sp. | reverse complement strand
GCCGGAAGATTTTACCGGTATCATCACCTTCAACGATTTTTATAACTACGTTATATCCCGCGTAAATTCAAAAGAAATGGCATAATGCCTGGCTGGCAGGGAAAATCTTCCGGTAATACTGTAGGGTACAGCATATTTGTAACCATCCTGAAATATTTGGGATTGATACCCGCGTATTTTTTATTGCTGTTTGTAAGTGGTTACTATTTTTTATTCGCTCATCGTTCTTCAAAGCATATTCTGTATTACCTGCGTCAGCGCTTGGGTTTTGCAAAACTCAAATCGGTCCGCTATCTGTATAAAAATTATTATCGGTTCGGGCAAAGCCTTATTGATAAAGTGGCTGTAATGTCGGGTATGGCAAAAAAGTTCACATTTGATTTTGATGGAGAAGAACATTTAAGAGAAATGGTGCGGTTAAAAAAAGGTGGGTTATTACTAAGTGCACATATCGGCAATTGGGAAGCTGCGGGTCATTTACTGGAAAGGTTAGGCACCAACATAAATATTGTAATGTTTGATGGCGAGCATCAAAAGATCAAGGAGTATATGAGTAAGGTAACAGGAGAACGGAATGCAAAAATAATCGTCATCAAAAATGATCTCTCGCATATTTACGCCATCAGTGAAGCGCTTTCAAATAATGAGCTTATTTGCATGCATGCAGATCGTTTTGTAGAAGGCAACAAAACCATTACTGCCAATTTATTAGGCATGCCAGCAAAATTTCCTATCGGTCCATTTGTATTAGCTGCCCAATTTAAAATACCAGTTTCTTATGTATTCGCTATGAAAGAAGGTATTTCCCACTATCATTTTTATGCAACACCTGTACACCAATACGATTACAATAATAAAACAACAGCAGTAAAAAATATGATTAATGATTTTACTGCTGCTATGGAAAAAAGAGTACATCAATACCCTGAACAGTGGTATAATTATTATGATTTCTGGAACAACAGCGTATAGATTAGCTATTGCATTGTGATTAAAACCGGCTTAAAAAGTGTTTTCTTAATTTTTGCTCTTCCTATAAATTGATTGCCGTTTATTTTGTCAAACTCCGTAGGGAAAATCATTACATCTTCATCCCGGGTATCAAATATCAATTCTTTGGTAACATTTCCATTGTTGTCAATCTTACTCACCATTACCTGTCCACCAAAACCATCCAGATGCCTGGCTGGCGTTTCATCTTCTTCAAGATGTTCATTCTTTTTGTTGTCGAGATATAAAAAATAATAGCCTGTCTCATCACTGATAAGTTTAAAACTCATTGTGCCTCTGCCACGGGTACCCCTTTGGCGTTTAGGCATTTTTCTCATCCACATAAAATTACCTGCCGCATCTATCTTAGTGCCCAGCATGTCTTCGTAATGATAGGTAGTATAACTGGAGGAAGAATAGGTAGAGCCAAACCCGGAACTCGTATTGTGTATAATATAATAGTATTCTTCACAAGCAATAAACACGCTGCCATCCTTTTCAACAATAACGTCCCTTACTTTGAGGTTAGGCATTTCATATTCTTCATCTTTTTCAATCTTTCTTCTTTTCCTGCGCGATTCAAACTTTTCCAGTTCTGCCGCTGGAAATTTGTAAAATCCTTTTTTGTACTCAGCTACTTTTCCTTCGGTGTTTACTATGCCAAGAAATACACCTTCCGTTCCTTTTTTCTTTGCATTCTTACTATAGCTACATGCAATAATCATATCATGCATCGCATTTTCAATAAGCGATGATTCCTGTATAAAATATTGATCAACCGACACCTTTGCGTTGATCACCTGTTTATTGTCTTTGGTAAACTTAAATACTTCAAGATGATAGTTTGGGTTGCCATCCTTATCTTTTTCTTTTCTGCTTTCAGTATCGTACACTTTTGCCAGCAGGTATGCGTCACCTTTAGCGTCAACTGCAAAGTCTTCATTGTCCATTCTTTTTTCAGTATAAGGCATCGTAAATTCGTTGCCCCATAACTTCTGCATATTTTCATCAAACACACAAACACCAAGCTTATCGTAATTATATTTATCTCTTCTATCTTCTGGCATAAGCCTGTAGCTAACCAACAGCTTTTTGTGGTCAGCATCAAAATTAATCTGATATTTATCTGCTTGCTTATACCTGTACAATCCGGTCATCACTATGCTTGATCCGCCCATTTTAGTTGTCTCAATCAGTTTCTTTTTTTCGCCCAGTTTGCCATTTTTCACATCTATTTTAATAGCGTACAAAGACTCCTTCTGGGCATCTTTATCCCAATCGCTGAGTAGCCAATAATAATTCGGGGTAAAATCAACTACCATTTCACTGTTCATATTACCGGTAGCTTCAGGTAAGTTTACCACCCGTTCATCTGTTTGGTCAAGTGTTTTGGGATTAAATCTTGTAAAATATAATGCCTCCTTTTTAAGAGAAAGATTTACTATACCATCCTCGTTGTTACCAACAAAAGAAAGATCTTCCGCCTTTCGTGGTAAACCATATTCAGAACCGGTTTTAAACTGAAATTTTTTGCTTTGCCCGTGTGTTGTAATGCTGATTGCGCAGAATACAAGTATATACAATTGCTTCATAAGTGAAAATGCCGATTGGTTTACTTGGTTATAATGACAGCAGTTTCAACGAAAATGAAATGCTATTATTATATCAAAATCTTTTAAAGATATAATAACTGCTGGTATTTACATTGATAATGCCTGGGCTTATCTGCAACCGGTTATCAGTCCGCATACGGCATATTCCTGTCCATATACGTCTGTACCGCGTTATTCCAGTTTTTGTAAATGTTATCTCTTGTTTCGTTTAAACCTTTATTGGTTTGGTTGTATTGTTTGGAAGCATCATTTATTTCTTTTACTGCCTTATTGTATTTATCTATTTCTGCTTTGTCGTTTTTAGCGGAAGCATTCGTTTCAAAATTCTTTTTGATTTGTGTAAAAGATTCTTCTTTCATGTAGTAATCAGTGATAATGGATGTTTTATCTGCCTCACGTTTAAAAAATTCCAATGCTGATCTACAGGAACTTTTCAATGACATATCTCCATTATAGGCTTTCAGCGTATCTAATTTTGCAAATCCCTCATCTGCATATTTTACCATAGCTCCTTTAATTTGCTCAATGGCAGTAATATTTTTTTTCTCTATCGCTTCCATCAACGTGCTTTCCTGCGCGCTGCATTTAAAAAAGATAAGATAAACAGTATTCTGATAATCGGTTACTTCTTCCATCTTCTTCATTTTCTTGCTCATCTCGCTTTCATCCTTAATCAGGTTAATGTTGTACTTCTGGCAATAAGCGTCTACCTGTTTGCTTTGATTATCCTGTGCTTCGGCCATTTTATCGTTAATGGCTTTCTGCATCAGTATATAGGCTTCCATGTTATCGTAACTCTGTTCGGCAATTTCTTCCAGGTTAACTACCTTCTCGTAATTTTCATGCATTACATCATTGGTAAGTTTTAAATAGGCCAACGTAGATTCTTTCAGCGTTTTGTCTCCTTTATAAGCCGGTACACCCATCACATCTGCTCTTGATTCAATAATCTGATCAAGCAACGCGTTACGTTTGTTTTCCGCTTTTTTTGCTTTATTGTTATTATGAGCCATCGTGCTCATATATGCAAGATATTTCTGCGAAATTTTGCTCATTGCCTGGTTTATTTTTTCAAGGCTCGCAACAGGCGAATCATCCTGTGCAAAAGAAAAAGAACAGCTAATAAAAGTAAAAAATAGGGCAGCTAATAAGTGGTTAGTTATTTTCATTTGTCAAGGTTTTATAATGTCAGTAAGAATGTGATAAGCTTCTTCAATATATTTATCAACAGCCATTTCAGATTTTACGTTGGCGTTCACTTCAGCTTGGTAATCATCTAATTTTATAACAGCCTGGTCGTAAGATGAGTTTTCAACGGTAAAAGTATGATGCTCCTTTGCTGATTTAGGTATACGTTGATATTGTTGCTGTTTATGCCAGGCAAGCCAATTTTCCCACTGTAACGGAATTGTTGTATTTAGTTTAGCTTGCTTCAGCTTTTGTATAGTTTGCGTAAGTGTTGTAAAGTAAAAGTCTTTACTTACCCTGCTCCTGCTTGCATCGGCTAATGACTTTACATTGTATTCAGGTAAAGGCGTATACAGTACCTTTTTCATTACCGTATCGGATGGTAATGCATTTGCCAATGAACGTTCGGTATATTTGTACAACTCAAAAGCATCGGGTAACGCCACATCTGGAACAACACCGTTTAATTGCGCGGTTTTACCAGTTATCCTAAAAAGCTTTCCTTCTGTTACTTTTACATAACCATACTTTTTTGCAAAGTCGCTTTCTGCTTCAGGATTTGTTGCCAACGTATCTAAAGGAAAAACAGATTGCATGGTTGCCTTGCCGAAACTATTGCTTCCCACAATTAAAGCTCTGTGATAATCCTGCAATGTGCCAGCTACCATTTCAGAGGCTGAAGCACTTTGCCCGTTTATCATAACAATTAAAGGACCATCATAAATAGTGCCCCGGTTAGGGTCTTTTAAAATAATGGTTTTACCGGTATTGTCTTTAATGATGCAGGCGGGGCCAACATCAATAAAAATGCCTATCAATTCCATTGCCTCCTGCAAACTGCCACCGCCGTTATATCGCAAATCAAGAATAAGCCCTGATATATTTTCTTTTTTAAGTTTCACAATCTCCTTAGCAATATCATTTGCGCAACTGCTGCTGCCATTATTGCCCCATTCTGTATAAAAGGAAGGGAGAGATATATAACCCATTTTGGTAGCACCATTTAATACAAATCCTCGTACAATATTCTCATCATTGCGTAGCTTTTCTTTTTGCAGATTTACTGTTTTTACAACGCCATCCGCAGAACGGACTGTTATCTTTATTTTTTTATTAGATGAATTGTCTAATGCAGACAACATAGTAGCTGCTTCGGCATCCTGCATCAGTACAGCAGCACCTTCTTCTGGTTGAATAGAAACAATTTCATCATCTTTATGTATACTCCCGCTTTTCCATGCGGCGCTGCCTGGCGACAACCCGGTGATGACATATTTGCCCTCATCATTTTTTTCAAAAACAAATCCGTATTTGAAAGCTTCGCTGCTTAATCCCTGCTGAAAATCTTCCTTTTCGTCGGGTTCAAAAAAATTAGTGTGTGGGTCAAAGTTAGACGCGATTGTTTCCAGGTAAGTATCTTCTATTTTTTTCTGTAGTTCATTCGTGTTCTCATATATTGTCGTGAGATCCTTGCCTTCCCTGGTGAGTACCTTTTTACGTATATCGGGCTCAGCCTTTACTATAGCCGCTTTGGTTACGGGAATACTGTCTGCTTCAAGCGATGCCACTATCCGTTCTAATACTTCTGATTTATAGTAGGCAGATAATCTTTGTTCAAAAGTCGCTTCGTCAGCAGGAGAACCTGATGAAGCAGAAAAGGAACCTGGGGTATCAAAAGCAAATGGCTTTTCAATCAATTTTAATAATACTTCATTTGCACGTTGAAGCCTTGTTTTATATAGTGCAGAGAGTTGTTTGGTAAATTCTGTGCTTTTGCCACTCATCTCATCTATAATTCTATTGCGGAAAGGAGCTAAAACAGTGAGGTCTTTTTGTGTAAAATATAAATGATCTTCATCCAGTTCATTAATCAGCCGTTCGAAAACCTGGGCCGAAAAAGAATCGTTTACAGCCCTTGTATTGTAATGGTTTTTCTGGATGACGCGTGTGAGTAATACCAGTTGTTTATCTAACGAATGCTGCGCATAGCCTGCAAATGTTAGTGTTAGCGTAATGAGGGTTAAAAATGTAAGTCGCATTTAGGTCTGGTTATCTCAAATATACACAACCAAATGAAAATGGACGCATAAACCTGCCTTTTATTCGCCGAAAGCAGGTTCCTTTTTCTGAAGCGAATTAAAGCGATGGTGGGTATTATCATAAAAAAAGTGCGGGTATAATACCGCACTTTTAAGAACATTGCTATAAGCATCTAATGCTTCACTGAATCTACCAACTGCCTGGTTTTATCACCCACTTTTTTTGCTCCTTTCTTTATAGCGTCACCGGCATCTTCAACACCTTCCTTTACAGCTTTGCCAGCGTCTTTAGCACCTTCTTTCACCGCTGCTCCCGCATCTTTTAGTCCCTCTTTGGTAGCGTCCCAGGCGTTGGCAATAGCATTACCTGCCTTATCAAAAAATTGCCCGGTTTTCTTTACGGATTCTCCTTCTTTAATATCAATCGTTTTTCCTTCTTTATTTTTTACATTCCCTTTCAGGGTAACAACTGTTCCATCATCAAGTGTAATATTTTTTTCGGCAACACTCCATCCACCATTTTTGTATACCATCAACTTTCCATCTTTCCACATTACATCACCATCTTCCGCACTATAAACGGTAGTAGTTGTGGTGGTAGTAGTGGTGGAAACTTTACCTGTGTCCACGGGTGTTACTACAGTATCGGAAGTGGTGGTGGTTTCGGTTGTTGATTCATTGTTACCACAGGAAGCGAAGGCAGCAGCTAATACAGCTAAGGCGAGAAAATTTTTCATGTTGTTGTTGTTAAAGTTGTATAATAAAAATATACCTGTACTGGTTAAACCAAAAGGATGCCAAAGTCAGTTCCTGGGTTATCTACTGATCGGGTTTAGATGGATATATGATTTTTGGCTTTATATGATAAATGCATACTTTGCAATATTATATAGCCGGGTAACAGTTTTTTAATATGAAGGATATACTGCCACTCATTCCTCAGCGACCTCCTTTTGTAATGGTAGATACACTTGTGACAGCGGGGGAGAACAATGCCAGGACGAAGTTGAAGATAAGGAGCGACAATATTTTTGTAAAAGAAAATCAACTTACAGAACCGGCTTTAATAGAAAATATTGCGCAAACGGCTGCTGCGAGAATGGGTTATATTTGTAAACAGAACAATGAACAGGTGCCGAGTTGGGTTTATTGGTGCTGTTCAAAATCTTGAAATATTTGCCTTACCTGAAGTAGGAGATGAGATTGAAACAGAAAATCGTGATCAAAAACCAGGTTTTTGATGTTACTTTAATTGCCGGGCAAGTATATTTAAATGACGATGTTCTGGCAAAATGTGAAATGAAAATCTTTATTCAACCTAATAAATAATCATCGTATGAAAAGTGTATACAAAACATCAGGACTGATGTTTTTGACTATCCTTTTGCTTTCGTGCAAACAACTTTCGGCGCAAACATTAAAAGATTTTTTTAATTCTTCAGATGTACCACTAACTTATTTGGGCGTTGATTTTACTCAGGCTAAAGTATTAAATGAGCTTACCATACTATTGCATCAGACATCCACGACAAGCATTATCCGGCTATTAACCAGGTGGTGTTAATGAGCCTAAAAAGTATGATGTAGCAAAAGCGTTTGACCGAAACCAAGTTACCAATGATATAAGTTTTGTAAATGCTAAAAACGCCAAAATAGATGCAGACAAAATCGCAGAATCGAGTTCTGATGATGTTCACTTCAAGAATGCAACTATGGAATCCATTGTAAAGTCTTACATTTTGGAGGCAAAAAAGGTATCGGACTGATGTTTATTATGGAAACCATGAACAAGGCTTCCGCACAGGCTTACATACATGTAACTCTTATTAATATGGCTACCAAAAAAGTATTGCTTACAGAAAAAATAATTGAAAAACCAGCTGGTTTTGGTTTCAGAAACTACTGGGCAAAAACCATTTTTGAAGCCCTTGACGATATCAGGAAGTCGAAGTATAAAGAGTGGAAGGCGAATGCAAAATAACCAGTACCGGTTTATGATCGTTGAAAAAACAAATAATGCAAAAAACGCTGTCGGGCACAATAGAACTGAATGTAAGATTTAATGAAGCAGATCCCTTAGGCATTGTATGGCATGGACATTATATAAGATATTTTGAAGATGGCAGAGAAGCGTTTGGCAATGAACATGGTATTGGATATCTTGATTTTTATAAGCAAGGATATGTAATACCGATAGTGAATATCCAATGCGATTATAAACGTTCGCTGAAATATGGTGAAAGAGTAATTGTGGAAACAACTTATATGCCCTGCGAAGCCGCTAAACTGCTGTTTAATTATAAACTATTTAATGCTGTAACCAAACAGGTGGTGGCCACGGGGCATTCCGTTCAGGTTTTTTTGGATAAGGAAACATCAACATTGCAATTGCTTAATCCTCCTTTTTTTGAAGATTGGAAGACGAAAATGCTTTGATTTAATTTTTATACTATTAATGAAGCCGGTTTTTGTATTAGCGGATAATATATTTTCTCCTATAGGATCAACTACTGTCGAAAATTTTGACCGGCTTATAAAAGGTATATCTGGCATTCGGCTGCATAATAATGCGGTCTTATCTTCTGAACCTTTTTATGCTTCTTTGTTTGATGAATCGCAACTTGATGGATACTCTGATAATAGAGGCGTATATACAAAATTCGAGCAATTACTCATTTCTTCTATCGGTGATGCATTAGCTAATACTTCTGTTGATGTAAAAGATAAAAAAACAATACTCATTGTTTCATCCACCAAAGGCAATATCAGCCTTATGGAAATGCAGCCTTTAGATGAAGCGCTGCAAAAGCGCATAAGCTTACCTGTATCTGCTAAACTTGTTGCAGATTATTTTCAGTTCAAAAATCAACCCTTGATTGTATCGCATGCATGCATATCCGGACTCGTAGCAATGATTACCGGGATGCGTTTGCTGCAATCGGGGGTATATGAAAATGCTGTAGTAGCAGGCGCCGATATTATTACCCGGTTTGTGCTGTCTGGGTTTCAATCCTTTCAAGCAGTCAGCAGTGAACCCTGCAAACCGTTTGATGTTAACCGCAATGGCATTACTTTAGGCGAAGGAGCGGCCACGGTGGTACTTTCTGTGCATAAGCCTGAAATGGGAAATGCTGTTGAACTGTCTGGTGGATCAATAAGTAATGATGCTAATCATATATCAGGGCCATCCCGCACCGGTGAAGAATTATACCAGGCAATAGATGCTGCGGTAAAAGAGGCAGGTGTTAATAAAAAAGATATTGATATGATTTCAGCCCATGGAACCGCCACAGTGTATAACGATGAAATGGAGAGCAAGGCAATTACGCTTGCCGGGCTTGAAAATGTGCCATTAAATAGTTTGAAAGGATTTTTTGGGCATACACTTGGAGCAGCAGGATTAATTGAATCTGTTGTTTCGTTACATTCGCTTAAAACAAGCACTATGATAGGAACTCCGGGCTTTACAAATTTGGGTACAACCAAACCGGTAAATGTAAATAGTGCAGTACGTGAGGGAAATTATGCCTGTTGTTTAAAAACAGCTTCAGGTTTTGGAGGTTGTAACGCCGCGGTAGTTTTAAGAAAATCAAATTAATATACACATCATAATCCGTTATTTTTTTCATGATTTTTTTTAATAAAGACACTAAAACCGCCCTTGAAGCAAAAGGATTAGCACAATTTATCGCCTTTGGACCAGTAGTATTTCAGGTAACAAGAGTAGTAAGAGATAACGGCATACTGGCTTTTATTGAGGAAAACGGTAGTGACGGTGTTACTATTGAGCAGATTATAACGCATACGGGATTGTCCCGTTATGGAGTACGTGTTTTATTGGAATCTTCTTTAGGTATAGGACTGGTAATTTTGCAACACGATAAATACAAACTTACCAAAACAGGTTATTTTATTTTGCACGATGAACTTACCAGGGTAAATATGGATTTTGTGCACGACGTATGCTATAAAGGGTTGTTTTGGCTGAACGAAAGTATAGAAAACGGTAAGCCCGAAGGATTAAAAGAACTGGGTGATTGGCCAACCGTATATGAAGGCCTTTCACAGTTGCCGGCACATATACAGAAAAGTTGGTTCGCTTTCGATCATTTCTTTTCAGACATTGCTTTTCCACTGGTATTAAAACATGTATATAAAGATGGCATTAAAAACATTCTCGAAATAGGTGGTAACACAGGCAAGTGGGCCATTGCTTCTGCCAAACATGCCAACGATGTTCATGTTACCATAATGGATTTGCCGGGTCAACTGGATATGGCAAAAAAGAGAATGGAAGAATTGGGTTACAATGATCGTGTTTCTTTTTACCCGGTAAATATTCTTGATGAATCACAACCTTTTCCAAAAGGATTTGATGCGGTGTGGATGAGCCAGTTCCTGGATTGTTTTTCTGAAAGTGAAATTATTTCTATCCTTAAAAGATGTGCGGAAGCCATTGATGATAATGGATATGTGTTAATACTGGAGGCATTTTGGGATACGCAGCGTTTTGAAACAGCGGCTTTTTGCCTGCAGCAAACTTCTGTTTATTTTACAGCCATAGCCAATGGCAACAGCCAGATGTACGATTCAAAAGTATTTATACAATGCATATACGATGCAGGTTTTGAAATTGCAGAGCAGGTCAATAATATAGGGTTGAGTCATACATTATTAAAATGTAAGAAGAAGAAAAAAGGTTGATAAAATATATTTTACCTGTCGTTGAGACACCGACCGGTAGTGGAGAACACCTTGTATACATTTGATTAGCATTTAAGCCATAAAGAATAAAAACAGCAATATGCAAACTGAAAAAACAGACGTGCTGGTAATAGGAGCCGGACCTTCGGGAACAGTAGCCGCTTCTATTGTACACCAGGCAGGATACAAAGTGCGGATAGTAGAGAAGCAGCAATTCCCCCGCTTTGTTATTGGAGAAAGTTTGTTGCCCCGTTGCATGGAAGCGCTTGAAGAAGCCAAATTCCTCGATGCGGTTAAGGCAAAAGGCTTCCAGGAAAAAAACGGAGCTAAGTTTGTGAAAAAGGGAAAGATCTGCGATTACCAGTTTGCAGATCAGTTTACCGAAGGATGGAAATGGACCTGGCAGGTTACAAGAGCCGATTTTGATTCAACATTAGCCAATACGGTTGAAAAAATGGGCGTACCCATCGAATATGAAACGGGCGTAACCAATATTGTATTTAATGATGACGGTAAATCTGTAACAACAGTAGAAGATAATCAAGGCAATAAAAAATATATTGAAGCAAAATTTATTATTGATGGAAGTGGTTACGGGCGTGTAATACCCCGCCTGTTCGATATGGAAAAACCTTCTAACCTTCCTCCAAGAAAAGCTTTGTTTGCGCACACAGTAGATACCAAACGTGCTATGGCAGATGAGCCTGACCGTATTACTATTGTGGTGCACGAAAAAGGCGTGTGGATATGGGTTATCCCGTTTTCAACAGGAATTACTTCTGTTGGGTTTGTAGGAGATGTGGCTTTTTTTGACCGGTTTCCCGGAACACCTGAAGAGCAATTCAGAGCCATGATAGCCGCAGATCCTGATATATGCGAACGTTTTAAAGATGTTGAGCTGGTATTCGAACCACGTACTTTGCAATCATGGTCGTCTACCACTGATCGTTTTTTTGGAGATGGCTTTGTGCTGACTGGAAATGTTACCGAGTTCCTTGATCCTGTTTTTTCCTCCGGCGTAACGTTAGCCACAGTATCAAGCCAGCTTGCCGGTAAACTGGTAATCCGTAAATTAAAAGGAGAAGCCATTGACTGGAACAAAGAATACATGGAAGTGATGATGCAGGGCGTTAACACTTTCCGTTCATACGTAATGGCGTGGTACGAAGGTACGCTTGATACCATCTTTTTTGCTGATGACCAGGATCCCTTAATAAAAAGCCAGATTTGTTCTGTATTAGCTGGTTATGTATGGGACACTACCAACCCATACGTAAAAGATCACAAAACGGCATTGCATAAATTGGCGGCATTAATTGAAATGAGAGATAGTTACAGAAAAAAAATGGCCGCCGGGCAGCAATAATCGAACATATTGGCAGACCACATAGCATATATTACTGCGCATACTGCTATTACACATCAGTCGGTATACCGAAATGGCGGGCTTTTATTTGCTGATGTGCAAGCCGCCAGTCCATCCGAGATGCTGGTGTCGGCATATAAGCATTTCAACATAGCGTATCCTAAGTTTTACAAAATGGATAACCTTTGCAAGCTGGGATTTCTGGCTGCAGAAATGCTGGTACAGGGAGGAAAAGTTACGGAACATTACAAGCATGAAGAGGTAGGACTGGTGTTAAGCAACACCAACGCCAGTCTTGATGCTGATATCAATTATTTTAATACTATCAAAAACATTCCCAGCCCGGCTCAGTTTGTATATACTTTGCCTAATATTGTAATTGGCGAAATTAGTATCAGGCATCATTATAAAGGAGAAAATGCTTTCTTTGTGTCTGAAAAGTTCGACGCGCAGTTTATGTGGTTTTATGTGAGCGATTTATTGAGGAGAACCGCATTAAAGGCATGTATATGCGGTTGGGTAGAATGTTTGGGAGATAATTATAAGGCAGTATTATGGTTGGTAGAAAAGAAGGGTGATAATAAATCGTTAGCGTTTACAATTGAACATATTCATCAAATTTACGAGTTAACAAATGGAGAAATTAATGGCTGATCTGAAAAAACAGATCATTGAGCAACTGAACCTGAAAGATTTGAAACCAGAGGATATCGGTGATGATCAACCGCTTTTTGTAGAAGGGTTGGGGCTTGATTCTATTGACGCATTAGAACTGATTGTACTGTTACAGCAGGAATATAAAATTAAACTGGCTAATGCGGATGAAGGACAAACTGTTTTTCGTTCCGTTAGAACCATGGCTCAATATATTACAGAACATCAACCAAAGGTAGTTGGGTAATTTTTTATTAGGCAGGGCGACACCCGCCTATAGAGCCCTTACCGGTCGGTGTCTCACCAACCGGAGAATTAAGTTCACCGGGAAAATCAACAAGTAATCCCTGATCAGCGGATCAACACATTCATAATGAGCAGCAACGTTTTTATTGCGGGGGCGGGTGTTATTTCGGCTATTGGAAACAATATTGCTGAAAACCTGGCTGCGCTTGAAAACGGAAAAGCAGGCATGGATGATATGTTATTCCTGCATTCTGAACATCGTAATAAAATTCCCGTAGCTGAAGTAAAACTGGATAATAAAGCGTTGGCTGCTGCAACCGGTTTGCCTCCTCATTATAGCAGAACAGCGTTACTGTCTGCCATGGCTGCTAAAGAAGCGGTAGAAAATGCCGGTCTGAATGATCTTGGCGCATTACGCGTTGGATTTATTTCCGCCAATACAGTTGGTGGCATGGATAAAACAGAAGATTTTTTTGAGGATTTTCTAAAGAATCCTGCAAAAGGCAAATTGCGTAATGTGGTTCATCATGAATGCGGTGCTGCTACCGAAATAGTTGCCGATTTGCTGGGTATACAACATTATGTAACCACCATCAGCACTGCCTGCTCTTCTTCTGCCAATGCTATATTTTTTGGCGCAAGATTGATTAAGCAACATATGCTGGATGTAGTAATTGCTGGTGGAACGGATGCATTAACAAGATTCACATTAAATGGGTTTAATACTTTGATGATACTGGATCAGCAGTATTGTCAACCTTTTGACGAAAATCGTCGCGGATTGAATTTGGGTGAAGGAGCAGGGTATGTGGTGATGGTTTCTGAAAAAGTAGTTGAGCAATTGCGTATGTCTCCGGTTTGTACCTTAAAAGGATATAACAATGCCAACGATGCGTATCATCAAACCGCATCATCACCCGATGGTACAGGATCTTTTCTCGCAATGAAAGGCGCGCTTGCTATGAGTGATTTAAATACCGGAGATATTGATTATATCAACCTGCATGGTACCGGCACGCAGAACAATGATATAGCCGAAGGAACGGCCATTAAATTATTGTTTGATGGACAATATCCGCCAATGAGTTCCACTAAATCATTTACAGGTCACACATTGGGTGCAAGCGGTGGCATAGAAGCGGTGTTTTCTGTATTAGCCATTCAACATGGTTTAATATATCCCAATCTTCGTTTTGAAACACAGATGAAGGAGCTGCCTTTTGCGCCTGCAACAGCGTTTAAAAAAGATCAGCCCGTTCAGAATGTGCTTTCCAATTCTTTTGGCTTTGGAGGAAATTGTTCATCGCTTATATTTTCAAAAGTATAATCATGTATATAAGGGCAGCAGCAAGCATATCACCGCAGGCGTCTTTTGAACAAATGCTTGTTCAACCGGCGATGAGCGGGAGTAACCGCTTATACTGTGCTGAACCGGATTATACAAAGCTGATTGATGCTAAAATGATCCGCAGAATGAGCCGCATTATTAAGATGGGGGTGGCTGCGGCTATGGATTGTCTTAATAAGGCAAATGAAAAAATGCCAGATGCAATTATTACCGGCACTGCATATGGCTGCCTGGCGGATACCGAAGTATTTCTTTCCAGAATGGTAGAGAACAAAGAATCTTTACTTACGCCAACAGCTTTTATTCAATCCACACATAATACCGTTGGTGCACAGATAGCCTTGCTGTTGAAGTGCCACCAATACAACAATACTTTTGTACACAGAGGCTTTTCTTTTGAGAGTGCTTTACTCGATGCCATAACCCTATTAAAAGAGCAACAATGGTCAACCGCGTTAGTAGGAGGGGTAGATGAAATTACCAATACCAGCCACGTTATACTCAGCCGGTTTGGATTATACAAAAACGAACCGGTTGATGGAGCTCACATGTTTGATCAGGCAAGCAGGGGCACTATAGCAGGGGAGGGGGCGTCCTTTTTTCTGCTCGGTCAACAGCCTTCCGGCAAAGACTATGCGCAGTTAAGAGCGGTAGAAACTTTTTATAAGCCGAAGTCGTTTGCGCAGGTAAAACAGCATATCGAATCTTTTTTAGCATCACAAAATATTACACCTGGTGAAATAGATGTTTTGATTACAGGTGAAAACGGAGATGTTCAAAACGACAGGTTGTATATTCCGTTGCATCAATCTGTTTTTGCCGGCATCCAGCAACAGGTTCGTTTTAAGCAGTGGTGCGGTGAGTATCCCACTGCAACGGCTTTTGCGCTTTGGCTGGCGGCTAATATGCTGCAATCTGGTAAAGTACCTGCTTATATAAAAACAGCAGCAGAGCCAAAAACAATTCTAATCTATAACCATTATCAACAAATCCATCATTCTTTATATCTTGTAGCTGCATGCTGAACTTTAGTACAACAACCGTAGTATTTGTAACATTACTGATCGCTTTAACGGGATATCATTTCTTTAATCATATACCTGCTTATGTTTTTGTACTGTTCTTCCTGGTATATTTTTCGTTGCTTTTTTACGGCAGTTATAATGTAAGATCTGGTTTTTATATAAAAACTGTTTCTTCGTCAAAATCACCTAAAATGCAGGTGGCTATTAGTTTTGATGATGGCCCCTCCCCGAATTACACGCCACAGATACTGGACATTTTGAAAAAGCACAATGTGCAGGCTGCCTTTTTTTGTATTGGAAAGAAGATTAAGGAAAATGAGCCGCTTTTTAAAAAAGTATACGAAGAAGGGCATATAATAGGCAATCATAGTTATTCGCACGATTTGTGGTTCGATCTTTTTTCAGCCGGTAAAATGACGGATGACCTGCAGATGATGAACAACGCCATGCAAAAAGTAATAGGCGTTAAACCACGTTTGTTCCGACCACCTTACGGAGTTACCAATCCCAACTTAAAAAAAGCGATACAAAGAGGCAATTTTATACCCGTGGGCTGGAGTATAAGATCTATGGATACAGTGGTAAAGGACGCCCGGAAGTTGTTACTAAAAGTTACGGGATCGTTAAAACCTGGAGCGGTTATTTTATTTCACGATACCAGCAAAGCCACGCTGGATATACTGTCTGCGTTTATTGAACAAACAAAAGCGAAGGGCTACGAGATTATCAGGTTAGACAAATTGCTTAACTTGGAGCCCTATGCTTAAATATCTTATCGCATTTTTGGTGTTGCTATTTTCCGCTACGGTGTATGCGCAGTATCCGGGTTTTAAAGGGCTGAACGATGCGGCTAATTTCAAAACACAATTCGCGGCAGCCTCACAAAAAATCAATACTATAAAGAGCGATTTTATACAGGAAAAAAATCTTAGTGTACTCACGGATAAAATTACTTCCAAAGGTAAATTCTGGTTCAAAAAAGATAACCTGGTACGGATGGAATACACACAGCCATTTACATACCTCATGATTATTAATGGTACTAATATTTATGTGAAGGATAGCCAGAAAGAAAATAAAGTGTCTGCTAAGTCAAACAAATTGTTTCAGCAGATCAATAAAATAATGGTGGATTGTGTGAGGGGTGAAGCCCTCAACAGCAGCGATTTTACCGTTAAAATTTTTGAAGGAAATAATACTTACCTGGCGGAGCTTACGCCTGTAAACAAAAACATGCAGGCTTTATTCAGGAACATCAATATAATAGTAGAGAAAAAAGATTTTGGGGTATCCAAAATTGAAATGCATGAACCATCAGGAGATAATACCATCATCAGTTTCATTAACCGCGAATTGAATACCACACTTGCAGATGCGCTGTTTACTATTCATTAGCTGTCTCATTTTTGCCTCGTCCTGTTCCTCTGCTTATAAAATGCAAAAAGCCGAAGGAACAAATGATTGTATCACTGCTTTTAAACCTGTTTTTTCCCGTGCATTGTATAATACACAAGTAAATGTAGTGGGTAAACACCTTAGCGGAATATTGATCATAAAAGCCATGCCCGACAGCAGTACAAGAATGGTTTTTACCAATGAAGCGGGATTTAAGTTTTTTGATTTCAGTTTTAAGGGAGAGATATTTACCGTTCATTATATCTTTGAGCAAATGAATAAAAAGGCGGTGATCAAAACGTTGCAAAAAGATTTTGAAATGATATTGATGCAGCATTTAAATGCCCCGGAACAATATGTGTTGAAAAACGATAACGAAACGTATCATGTGTTTGCAAAAGGGAAAGATCATTACTACTATGTAACAGATAACGCCTGTAGCGAATTCATCCGCATGGAAAGAGGGAGTAGCCGAAAGAAAGTAGTAGAAGCAGTGATGAAAAATTATACCAATGGCATACCAGATACGATTGGTATAAGCCATACCAATTTTAGTTTTACCATTGAACTCAAACAAATCAACGATCATGCTGAGCAATGATTTTTTTTATACAAAGTCTTTTGCAGATGATGGAAGCACCATCGGGGCAACTATTGAATTGAATGCTGCGCATGCCATATTTGAAGGTCATTTTCCTAACCAGCCGGTTGTGCCAGGCGTTTGTATGGTACAGATCATAAAAGAATTGCTGGAGAAATCAGTTGGTAAATCTTTACAATTACAAAAAGCAGATCATATCAAATTCCTTTCTTTTATTGTACCCACTGAAACCCCATCTGTAGAAGCTTTGATTAAGTATAGTATAGCAGACGAAGTGTTGAGTGCCACTGCTTCACTTGCAAAACAGGAAACGGTTTGTTTGAAAATGAAGTGCAGTTTTGTTTTTGTGTAGGTTGTAAGCCGCAGATGCGCAGATTATCCAGACAAAGTATAGGAAAATAAAAAATACGAAATGAGACTTCGTATTTTCATGGACTAACTCAGGGCATAAGATATGAATGCAAAATCGGTGACTTGAATAGCTACAATCAGCCTTTCGAAATCTGGAAAGTAACCGGTTGCTTACGATAGGCTTTTACCTTTTTGCCATTCTGTGTAGCCGGTTCCCATTTGGGGCCATTCTTAACAGCATCTGTCACGACTTGTGCAAATTTTGTTCCCTGCATCGTTAACGCTTCAACTGCTGATACTTCACCATTGGTATCTACAATAAATTGTAGTATGCAAGTACCTGTTTTCCCTTCAATTTGAAGTGCATCAAGATCTTTATTGATAGCCTTTGAAATGAATTTTAACCATGCATCTTTACCACCGGGGAATTTTGCGTCTTCTTCTACCTTATAAAATGTTTTATCATCGGGTGCTGTTGGATAACCTACTACAACACCATCTTTTATCGTGGTTTCTTTTTTATCACCCTTTGTGGGATATCCAACAACAGTAACTTCTTTTACAGCAGTTTCTTTATCATCATCATTTATGGGATGTCCGCTTACGGTAACTACTCTATCTTTTTTCATGGTAACTTCCACAACGCCTCTGTTTCTGGCTCTTTCGCCATATTTGTCTACCGCATTCTGATCTTTTAATACATTTATACTTTCCACATTGTCACCATCTAGTTTGTTCATCTGACTTGCCGGCATTTCCACTCCATCTATAAAGCACAATACTGAATCAGCTTTTGATCCTCTCAACGTTATATTAGCAGGTGGTGGCACCACAATACCTCTTTTTTCTGCCTCAGCTTTCGTTATTTTTTCTGCTTTTCCATCATTGTATATGATAATAACATTATTGTCTGTAGTTACATCAATTGATTTAACGTTTTGCGGAATTGTATCTCTCAGCTGATTCAGCGAAACCGCTTTGAAAACAATGTCATTTACATTTTGTGAACCACCTTTATTGTTTTTTTGGGGCGCAGCTTCAAATCTTATTGTATCATTACCTACCCTATTGGGGTCATTACGATTTTCAAACGCAATGCCGATCAGGTTTTCTTTTGCCTTGGCATATTTTCTATAGCACTTAATATATCCCTGGCTATTTTTTCCTGGTTGGATTCGTTAGAAATAAAAGCCAGATCTTTTTTGCTCGTAATATAACCACAGTGTATTAATAATGCCGGGTAAGCAATTTCGGGAGCATCCAATACCCAAATACCTTTTTCATTGCGCTGTTTCAGATCCCGTTAGTGTGTAGGTTTGCTATTTCTTGTGATACAGTGCTGTTGCTCATTTTGTTTTAGCTCATTTGAATTCGGTTTCTTGAATATAAATTTCAGACAGAAGTCCCTTTGTTTTCTATATCCCCGCGCTGAGGAGATACGTAGGCGATATAAATGCGTCTGGCTTTTGATTGACTGTAAAATTTACTTTCTCTTTTTACCGACATATAAATATCCTGAATTAAGGTGAATACAATGATGCCCGGAGTTGGTGTTAAGTGTTTTTATTTTTTTTGCCTACACTAAATTTCAATATCTTTTTCAGGTAAGCCCGGTTCCGCTCCTGGCACCGTCATCTTCACCGCCATGCCCTGCATCAATGACAACCGTTATTGGTTTTTCAAGTGTAGCAACATTTATTATTTCACCAGATGCAATATTCTGTTTTGTTTTTACCGTGAAAGCCAAAAAGATAAAAGTAAGCAACGGCAGTGCGAGTATGCGCCCAATATAACTCACACGGGCATTCTTCATTTTTGTAAGCATAAGTAATCGTCTTTTTATAGATGAATTAAAAAAATTACTGGTTAAACCAAAAGCCTGCTGCGGATAAGCAGCCTGCAAGTATCATGGCGCAAAGCGCTTCAAACATTGTCTTCCACAGCTTTACTGTCGGCAATAAATTCGTGTATCATGTTCATTTCGCGGCGCATCAACCAAAAAAATGGATTACACCAAAAGAAGATCAAAACAATATTCATAAACAGCCTGTCTGCACTATGTTTTTCTTTTACATGTGCTAACTCGTGCAAAAAGATTTTTTTTCCGGTAGAAGAGTTCACATCTATGTGATGATTCCAGAAAATATACCTGAAAAAAGAGAAGAGGGGTTCCTGTAGCTTCCGTATCACAAAATTGATCTGTTCAATTTTTTGTACCTGGTGCTGCTTCACAAGCTTATTCAGGTTAAAAAGGGTTTTTACCAGTATGAATAAGAAAACCAGCGAAACTAATACATATACAAGTAAAACGCCCTGCTCGCCAGTGAGATGAAAGGCACCGTTTCTGCTGGCTTCAAATACCATTTCGTCTCCGGTTGTTACTACATTAAGCAATTTTATCACCTGCCCATCGTCGTCTGATGGGTTATGCCATATACTGATTTTTATAAGCGGAAAGCTCAGGCTCTGACAACCGCACAACAAATAAAACCTGTTCCAGCGATATAAAACTTTATTGTGCAACGCCATCCGGTAATAACCGTACAAAATACCGGAGCAAATAATAACTTTTAGTACATAATATGCAACTGCAAGCATGTGATGCCAGTTTAATGTTATGATTATTGAGGTGGTTTTTTTGTGAATTGTCAATAGTCAATTGTCAATAATTCACCATTCACCATTGACTATTCACTTCTTCACCTTTCCCGTTTTTTCAACTCTTTCAGCAAAACCTCCAGGTCTTCCACACTGAGGTTATTTTCTTTCACCATAAAAGAAACTACATTGCTGAACGATCCCTCAAAATAGCTCTTTACTATAGTTTTCATGGTGGCTTTTGAATAGGCTTCTTTGCTAATGAGCGGATAATACTGATGCATGCGGCCAAATACATCAATGCCCACAAATTCTTTTTCAACCAATATTTTTAAAATAGTAGCCACCGTGTTTTGGTGTGGCTTGGGGCTTGGCTGCGCATCTACCAGTTCACGTAAAAAAGCTTTTTCAAGCTTCCATAGCGACTGCATAATTTGTTCCTCCGCCTTTGTAAGATTCTTAATAGTACTCATGGTTATTAATTGCTATGAAACAAATGTAAAACTAATTTTATAGTTATGCAACTATTTTATTAGTTTATTTTTTAAAAAAATATTTTTTCTATCCAATCTTAACGTAAACTATCCGTTCTTTGCAAAGAATATCCTTTGTTTAATTTATTGAGCTTAGCAGTATTATGGCAGAAATCATTCTTGAACTTGAACATGCTAATATTTACCAGGGGCAGTCGCTTATTTTACAGGATGTGAATATCCGGGTAGACAGGGGCGAATTTGTTTACCTTGTAGGTAAAACGGGTACGGGTAAGTCGAGCCTTCTTAAAACCTTATACGGAGAATTACAGTTGAAAGAAGGAGAGGGAACTGTGGTGGGATATAAGTTGAGAGAGATGGATTGGAAAAAAATTCCTTTTCTCCGGAGGAACCTGGGCATTGTGTTCCAGGATTTTCAATTGCTTACAGACCGTAACGTACACGATAACCTGAAGTTTGTATTGCGGGCTACGGGCTGGAAAGATGAAAAGCTGATGGAGGAAAAAATAAATGACGTGCTGGACAAAGTGGGATTGAAAACCAAGGGCTTTAAATTTCCCTTTGAACTTTCGGGTGGCGAACAGCAACGTGTAGATGTAGCCCGCGCTCTGTTAAACTCTCCCAAACTCATATTGGCTGATGAACCTACGGGTAATCTTGATCCTGAAACTTCCGATGAGATCATGCAGCTCTTGTTTCATATTTCCCGCGATTTTGGAACTGCCATAGTAATGGCTACACATGATTACAGGGTGATCAGTAAATTTCCTGCCCGTACTATCAGAACAGAAAAGGGTAAGGTAATTGATAATGCAGCGGTGACGATGTAGGAGCGTAGTAAGAAGTAAGAGGTCAGTAGGCACTAAGCCTTCTTCCTTCTAACTCCTGCCTTCTGCCTTTCTTACCTATATTTGTTCCATCATACACTACAATATGGGTATCAATAAACGATTTGCAGGTTTGCTGCTTGCTGTTATATTATTTTTTTATGTATCGCTTCCTGCCCAGGTAACCGCTTTATTGCCCCGCTCTGCTCCTGAAGCACAAGGTGTAGCATCTGTTGATATCAGTCGTTTTCTTGAAGCGGGCGCTAAAACCAAAAATGAGTTTCACAGCTTTGTTTTCCTGCGGCATGGTAATGTTATTGCAGAAGGGTGGTGGGATCCGTATAAGCCCTCACTCAGGCATACCATGTACTCTACCAGTAAAAGTTTTACTTCAACTGCGGTAGGCTTTGCCGTTACTGAAGGGCTTATAAAGCTGTCAGATAAAGTAATTGCATTTTTCCCCGGCGAACTTCCCGATACCGTAAGCGCTTTTCTTGCTGCGCTAACTATTAAAGATCTTATTACGATGTCTGTAGGACAAAGACCTGATCCAACAGGCGTTGTTATTCAAAAAAACAATTGGGTAAAAAGCTTTCTTGCACTACCAATTGTAGATACACCAGGCACAAAGTTTTTGTACAATTCAATGGCTACTTATATGCTGTCGGCCATTGTTCAAAAAGTAAGCGGCCAAAAAATATTTGATTATCTCAAGCCCAGGTTATTTGAGCCATTAGGCATAGGAGCTATAGATTGGGAAGTGAGTACAGAAGACATTAATACAGGTGGGTGGGGGTTAAGATTGAAAACGGAAGATATGGCGAAGTTTGGGCAATTGTATCTGCAAAAAGGAATGTGGCAGGGTAAACAAATTTTACCGGCAGCATGGATAGAAGAAGCCACTACATTTAAAATAAAGAATGCGCCTGATACTGCCACCGCATTAAAGAACAGTAGTGATTGGGCGCAGGGATATTGTTACCAGTTCTGGCGTTGCAGAAACAATGCACTCCGCGCAGATGGCGCGTTTGGTCAGTATATAATTGTAATGCCCGAAAAAGATGCAGTAATAGCCATTACAAGCGAAACACCTGATATGCAAAGTATACTTAACCTTGTGTGGGAGTATCTGCTTCCTGCTATGAAGGATAAATCATTAACTGCTGACGAAAAGAATGATGCCTTACTGAAGCAACAATTAAATTCTTTATCGCTTACTGTTCCTGCAGTTGGTAAAGATTCTTTAAGTGTTACAAAAATTTCGGGTAAAAATTTTATCCTGGAAGAGAATGCGGATCATCTTGAAAAAATATCGTTTCTTGCTCAAAAAAATACTTTCCGTGTTAAGCTTGGCGTAGAGGGAAAATCATATCCCATATTATTTGGTAAAGGAAAATGGCTGAAAGGCGCTACTGCATTACCCTGGGGACCTCCTTCTTTAACAGGCAAACCACGGGAAGGTTCACAAGGATTTTCTGCCAATAAAATTGCTACTGCTTATTCCTGGAAAAATGATACTACATTATTATTAACTGTTCGGTATATTGAAAGTCCGCATACACAAACTTTTATTTGCCACTTCAACGCTAACAACATAACTGTTCGGATTGATAACAGCATTAAAGGAATGACGCCGGGAGGCAATGATAAAAATCCGGTGATTAACGGAAAGAATGAGGGTGAATAGACGATAAACCTGAAACGACAAACGACAGACGTGAAACGATAAACGTCAAACGATAAACCATCCTCACCTCTCACATTCATAATTGACCATTCACTCCTTCGTCGAGGTACGTGTTTACCATAACCGTCAACTTAAGCAATGGCAATTGCAAAATACCCTGTTCCGTTAGGAACATTTTATAGGTTGAAAATATTGAAAGGAAAGGATTGCGTGCCGTAGGTACGCTTTATGCAATGCTGATTCCAACATAAAACGTTCCTAACGGAACGATAAACGAATTATTGATTTTATTCTACCGATAAAATGTCCCGATGGGACATAAAATGCAACCAATTATGTCACTCCTGAAAGAAGTTGACTGTTTTAGTTAACAAATTTCATTATCGGTTGGCTAATCCGTAAAGATCTTAAATTGACGGCATATTGTCTCAAGTACCTTTTTGGCTGGCGCGTGGACTCGCGCCGGAGCGGGAGGAAACTGCCTTACTACTGCCTTCTGCCTACTTACTTTTTACTACTCTTTTCAGCTTTTTCTTCACCACATCTTCAGGATACTTAAGCGCCAGCTTTCTTATTTCATAACTGAAAGCCGTAAACGTTTCTTCCCATAGTTTGGCTTCTTCTTCGGTATATTGGTGAAAGCCATGTGCGTTGGCTACTCCTTTACCTCCTGCTTTAACAATATCATCTATTAATTTAGGTACAGTGGTGCTGTTGTTAAGCGTGGGTAGCAGCTCTTTCATTACAGTGTGATATGCGGGCACGCCGGTAAGATCCATCCAGCGGAATACACCAACTAACGTCATCCAATAACCGGCGTTATTGCGGCACGCCCTGTCTACATCTTCCACTGTGGCGTATCCATTTTCTACAAGGTATATTGCTTCGCGATAAGCTGCATACATAATGCGGTTGGTAATAAAACCGCGGATATCTTTCCGCACAAGGGTAGGTTCTTTACCCCATAAATGTGACAATTCATACAGATATTCTCCCTTTTTGATATCGCTTTTGTTACCGCATATTACCTCAAGAAAACGCGTGGTGTGCGAAGGCTCTGCCCAATGCAAGCCAAAAAATCTTTCAGGCAAATTTGTCTGATCCTGTAATGTGCTGATAGGGATAGCGGATGTATTGCTTACCAATAAAGCGTCTTCAGCGATTACGGTTTCTATTTTGTGATATACGTTCTTTTTTATCTCAATGTTTTCAATTGTGCACTCTATCACCAATGCACAATCTTTCAGTTTACCATAATCCTCAGTAATCTCCAGTTTTTTAAAATAACTGCCAGGTGTACCCGAAATCATATTTTCCTTTCGTGATCTTGTAAGATGAGTTGTAATGCGTTTTTTAGCTAAAACAAGATCAACCGCTATGGGTGCCACAGCCACTACCGGATGTCCGGCAATAAGCAGGCAGGTGGTTATACTGCATCCCATCAAACCTAACCCTACTACGCCTACTTTTATTTCAGCTGCTTTAATTGTTTTTTTTGTTTTAGCCATGCTGGATTATTTAATAAAACCGGTTTATGAGTGTGATGGAAATTGTATTACACAATATACAGGAAGTGTTTGTAATGTAAGGCCGTTAAAATCAATATTCTTTTATATAGCAGTGCAATGGAATTTAAAACCGTCATCTTTCAAAATCGAAAATATTTTTAAGAGAATGATTTTTACCTTTAATAGCATCGCGGATAATCTGTGCTGCTATTACGCTGAATGTAATGCCATTTCCTCCAAGTCCTAATGCAAAGAATGTGCGCGGATGCTGTCGTATAGTACCAATGTAAGGTAAGCCATCTTTAGTTGATGCAAATGATCCGGCCCATTTAAAGTCTGTTTTAAAAATAATGCCCGGAAACAATTTTTTAAAACTTTGTTCCAATATCCTTGCCTTTGTAGCGAGTATAGCGTCCCTGGCTACAGGGCCTTTGTCGTCATCTTTTCCGCCTACTATAACCCGATTGTCGTCAGTGGTGCGGCAATACAGGTAGGGCATCGCGGTTTCCCATATCAAACTGTTTTCATGCCACAGTATTTCTTTTTGTAATGGCTCGCTGATAACAGCATAAGTTGAATGCAGTTGCTGCACTTTTTGGGGAATGTATAATTGAGACTCATATCCACATGCTATTATAATATGTTTAGCGGTAATCTTTTTTTTATCTGCTGTTTCCAAAAGCACACTTCTGCTTTTATGGTGTATACTGCAAATTTCGGTATGGTCAAAAACCTGTAGTCCTTTTGCAATGCAAGATTCCAGCATGGCATGTGTAAATCCATAAGGATCGAGCTCGGCGCCTTGTTCAGAAAATAACGCAGCACTTTTATTAAAACCATACTTAT
Organism: Agriterribacter sp.; assembly: GCA_044223805.1. Taxonomy (GTDB): domain Bacteria; phylum Bacteroidota; class Bacteroidia; order Chitinophagales; family Chitinophagaceae; genus Agriterribacter. Next base: position 9,829 of record JBGALP010000020.1, on the reverse strand, counting down.
CTTTTACATCTTTTTCGTGAAGCCAATTGAGTTGTATGCCAATGCTTTTGCGGGCTTCCAGTTCCTTACGCATATCCGGAACATCTTTCTTAAAAGAAGCAAATTGCAGGCTGGGTCTGTATCTGAAAGCCGTTTTGCGTTTAAGTGCAGATGCTATATGTTTTAGATCGGTAATTGACTGATGACAAGCCAGGTAACTTTGTTCCGCATTTTTTTTGCCAACCTGTTCAATAAGTTTATGCAATGGAACATCAATTTCATATTGAAGCATAGCGGTACTGGCTGCGGTGCTTCCCATACCAATATGGCGCTTGTCAACAATTACCGTTTCGATACCAGCCTCACATAAATGCCAGGCTGCTAAAGCCCCGGTAATACCGCCGCCAATTATCACTACATCGGTTGTAATATTTTGTGCGAGAGAAGGGTAACTATTGATAATGCCATGCCTGAGCATCCAGTAAGGGTAACTGGAACGTAAATCCATAAATGTAACTTTTCACTGATATAATGCAATCTCATGCCATTTTTTTAACGGTTCAGAGCGGATATACAAGTATGATATTGTTGACACCTACGAGAATTAAAATGCTCAACATGTCTTGTTTATTCCCTGCTTGTAATAAGCAGTTAACTCAATGCTTGTAAAGCAGCTATCATTTTTTCTACTTCGTCTGCATCAAGCAATGTAGCATCAAGACTTTCTTTCATATCATCATTAATAAAACCCATAGCAGAGGGTTGATCTTTCCTGGCGGAGGAGTGAAATTCGGTTGCCCGTGTATGTTGTGCGATAGTTTGAATAGTATCAGCTCTTACGCCTGACCCGGGCATTATGACAATGCGGTCATCAGCCTGCCTCACCAGTGCTTCAAGCGTATCAACTCCTTCTAATGCGGTGGGTTTAAGTCCACTGGTTAAAATGCGCTCACAACCTGTATTAATAACGTCTTCCAGTGCCTCAAAAGGATTTGCCACACGATCAAAGGCCCTGTGGAAAGTAACGCCCAGCGGAAAAGCCAGCTCAACCAATTGCATGGTTCTTTTTTTATCTACGTTACCATCGGCATGTAATAATCCAATAACAACACCATCACATTGCAATTCTTTACAAAGCTGTACGTCTCTTTTCATCACTTCAAATTCTTCTTCCGTATACAAAAAATCTCCGCCTCTAGGCCGGATGATCGGGTAAAGAAGCAGCGACGTTTTTTCTCTTGCTGTTTTTATCATTCCATACGAAGCGGTGGTTCCTCCTTCAGCAGGATTATCGCAGAGTTCAATACGATGTGCTCCTGACCGTTGAGCAATTAATACTGATTGTATATTGAAAGCGATTACTTCAAGCATGTAATTCATACACGAAAGGTATACAATACGGGATGAAAAATTTTTTGTTGCAAAAAATTTTTACTTTAATCATTTAATGTGTGGTTTTGTCATTCAAAATAAGGATATTAGCAAATACATTTTTCCATGAAATCAAATCGCAGAAAATTCATCCGGAATATTACACTTGGCACCGGAGCCGTAGTATCTCATTTTCCTGCAACCGTAAATGCAGATGTTACCCATCATTCTTTTAATGTGCCAGATAAAGGCGCTTTTAACATGAGTGGTTATGCCGCACCCAAAATTGATAAAGTGCGGGTTGGGTTTATAGGACTTGGCAACAGAGGGCCTGGCGCTGTAACCCGTATATCTTTTATTGATGGTGTTGAAATAAAAGCAATATGCGACAAACGTCCTGAAAGGTTAGCGGTCGGTCAAAAAATATTAGCCGATAATGGCTTGCCAAAGGCAAAGGAGTATACAGGCGATGAGGGTTGGAAAGCGATGTGCGAAAGCAATGATATTGATTTAATTTATATATGCACGCCGTGGTCGTTGCACACGCCTATGGCTTTATATGCCATGAATCATGGCAAACATGCTGCTTCTGAGGTGCCCATTGCCGTTAGCCTTGATCAATGCTGGCAGTTGGTAGAAACTTCAGAAAAAACAAAGAAGCATTGCATGATGCTGGAAAACTGCTGTTATGATTTTTTTGAGCTGCTTACTTTAAATATGGCGCGTAACGGCATGTTTGGCGAAATTGTACATGCGGAAGGCGCGTACCTGCATGATCTGCTTGATTCTAATTTCAAAAAGAATGGCTATTCTGATATGTGGCGGCTGAGGGAGAATGCCAGCCGTGCAGGCAATCTTTACCCTACACATGGCTTAGGGCCCATTGCACAATGCCTGAATATTAACCGGGGCGATAAAATGGATCATCTTGTTTCCATGTCATCTAATGATTTTATGATGGGAGACATGGCAAAACAAAAAGCGGTTGAAGATCCTTCGTTTTACAATGAATTTGTAGGCAAGCCGTATAATGGCAATATAAATACATCTATAATCCGCACCAATAAACGTAAAACCATTATGCTGCAGCACGATGTAACTTCCCCCAGGCCTTATTCTCGCATTCACCTGGTTAGCGGCACCAAAGGCATTGCCAGCAAATATCCTGAGCCTGAAAGAATAGCATTTGGACACGAGTGGGTTAAACCAGAAGAATTACAAGCATTGTACGATAAGTATACACCACCTATTGCAAAAAGGGTAGGAGAGATTGCTAAGCAAATAGGCGGACATGGTGGTATGGATTTTATGATGGATTGGCGGTTGATTGATTGTTTACGTAATGGATTGCCATTAGATCAGGATGTATATGATGGGGCGTTGTGGAGCGCTATTGCGCCATTGAGTGAAACTTCTGTAAAAAGTAATTCCAAAACGGTAGATGTGCCTGACTTTACCAGGGGCAACTGGAAAACCAATAAACCCGTAAATCTTACACTTGATGGTGGCGGCACAACCAACGTGCGTACAGTAAATAAATAACAAGTGTAATTGCAAATGATATTTTTTACATAAATTGAAGTCTTAAATCCATGGAAAAAATAAAAAATTAGTATCGTCCTGAAAGAACAGCTACCTTTTTATTTAACTAGTTCCTTAATGATAAACCACCCTTAATGGCGCCCGTCCCGGCGCCTTTTTATTTGCTTTGTTTTTAACGTTTTTAATTTAGAAAGAAAAAACGTTGCTGCGGGCATGCAACAACGTTAGTTGTGAAATTATTAAGGACGATAGCTTACCTTTTAAAATTATGCCCAGGCCATAGGAATTTTTATATCAACAATATTAAGTCCCCCTTTGTCTTTTCTGTATCTGGTTTTGCCGTTCAGTAAATCCGGGCGGGCAATTACATTGCTGAATAACATTTCTTTTTCTATATCAATATGTTCTGAAGCGCTGTTGTATTTAAACACAAGCGATAATTTTTTGCCTTGTCTTAATTCTATTTTTACATTGGTTGCGCCGGTATTTTTTGCAATTTTTAATTGCTGCTCAACAATGCGATACAGCTTTATGCCTGTTTTCGCATCATTGTTCTCCAGGCGCCTGTCGTGGTAAAATTCAACTTCAATCTGGTGTTCTTCAGTATAACGTTTTGCCAACGATTCTATCAGCACGTAATAATCCGCATTTTGCAAAGTAGTGGGGTATATAGTTCTTGATAAACTTTTTAATTCTTCTATTACTGCCAGCAAACGTTCTTTGCTCTTGTTCAAAAAGGTATCAGCAATATCTTTGGATTGTTGTGCAAAGTCAATATAAAGTTTAATAGCTGTGAGAGTTTGAGCAAAATTTTCATGCAATTCAACAGCGATTAAATTATTTTTTTCTTCCTGCAGCTCCATATTCAACCTCGTTACATTCTTCTCAGATTTAATCAGCGCTTCGCTTTTTTTAATGATCTGTTTATTTTTTATTCTTAATTCAAGCAGGTTGGTTATTTGGGATGCTATAATTTTTAAAGCATTTATCTGCTCATCTGTTAAACCCTGTTTGGCTGTTTTGTCAATTACACAAATAGTGCCTAATGCATAGCCTGATGATGATATGATAGGCGCACCGGCATAAAAGGCAATACCTAATCCACCGGTTACCTGTGGATTATCAAAAAAACGATCATCTTTTTTTGCATTGTTAACGATCATTACGGTATGCTCAAGAATAGTATGACCACAAAAAGAGAAATCTCTGGGTGTTTGTTGCACAGGAGCATTCTTTTTTGCTTTAAACCATTGCCGGTCTTTGTCTATAAATGTAATGGCGGCAATTTCACAACCACATATCTGTGCCGCAAGCACGGTAAGATCATTAAATTCTTTTTCTTCTCCTGTATCAAGAATCTCATACGACATAAGATCCCTTAACCTGAGTTCTTCATTTGGTAGTCTTATGGGTATTTTCATGACAATCGAATTTATACTACAAAACTAAAAAAACAGCGCTTTATTTTATCTTGATCGCTGTGCCCTTCGTCGTGTATACATATTGCCCTTCTACAAAAACGACTTCGATGATGGAAAACAATTATTAAACCTAAGTGGAAATGATTATATAGATAGAGAAAACGATGTGTAAAAAAGTAGAAATACTGTGTTTTGGGTAGAAATGCGTGAAGTGTAATGATTGAAAAAAATTGTCCATAATCAACGCGTTGCAGGTATGATTTTCTCAAAAAATGTCTGTTGCTATAACCTCGTCGGGTAATACAGCAGCTTCAAAACCCTGCCTTTGCAGAAGGCTAATCAGCAAATGCGATTGAACCTCGCCGTTAGTAGATTGAATGCGGAGAATATTGTCGCAATCCGTCAAATCGAAATTTGCCTTGTATCCCGCAAAGGTGTTATGTATTAATTCAATCAACATTTTAGACTGATCACAATCTTCAACGTTTGTTTTAAACACTTCTATCATAGCATATTATTTAGCGGCAACAGTACTGGCTGTTCCCGGAGGTAATGCTCTGACCTTTATTTAATGGCCTGCGTTGCTTTTAGTTTCTTGTGATAATAAATATAAGAGACTGCTATTAAGGCAAGACCGATTAATATTGGGGCCCATGCACTAACAGGATCGCCCACAGAAATGATTGAATAGATTGCGGCTGTTAAATCGAAAGTTAAACCGGCATATGCCCACTCCTTTATGCGGCGAAAGCCAGGGATTACCAACGCGATTGCTCCCAGCGCTTTTGCTACACCTATAAAAGCAATAAAATATTTAGGGTATCCCAGGTGATCAGTAATCATTGTTACTGATTCTGGTGTAACCATGGCATTCATTATGCCGCTCATCAACATCAGAGCCGCGAGAAGACCAGTCACTATCCAGTAGATTATAGTAGTACTTTTTTTCATTATTTTTTTGTTTGTAGTTAAGCAATAGTTTGTCTGAAGGTTTGAAAAACCTGTTATAAATTTTCCGATAAGTTCAATTGTATTAATTGGTCTCGCTGAGTGCTTTAAGTTTATTTAAACCTGTTGTGTATGATTTTCCCATCATATCATCCATATTCATGAACAATAGCATTATGTTCATTGGGTATTTATATTTTGTATCAAATGCCCAGGTTGTTTTGGTGCCGCTGCCTGCATCTGCCAGGTTAATATAGGCATCCGCTTCACCTTCAAAAGGTTCTATAAAATGCAAATGCGTGTCTATTTTTGAAGGCGATTCTACTTTAGTAATGGTTTGTGCGCCGCTTCCTACGTCTTTATTTCCTTTCCATTTATAAACAGCCCCGGGCGTGCCATCCTGCCCTTCGTAATTAATCTGGATGTTTGGATCTGCTTCAATAAAAGGATTCCATTTAAGCATTGCATGTAAAGTGCTCACATTGGCCCACACTTTTTCTTTAGGCGCATTAATGGTAATGTCTTTTTCAAAATGATATGTTTTGGGAATAAACAAAGGTGCAATCAATACAAATAATACAATGGCTGCAATAATTAAACCGAGGATTATCAAAAGCTTTTTCATGTTAGTTGGTTTGAGATTAAAATTACTGTTCCTGAGTTTTTATATGAAGATTTTATCGTTTAACTTTTCAAATTGGCCTTTTACCTTGTCATCCCCTTTTTCTAGTTTACCGTTATCATTGTAAAAATAAATAACACCTTTCGGTTGCCTGGGTTGTAATTACGACATTGTAAGGGTGAAAATGCGACAAATCAGTGGGGGATAAGGAACTGCTCACCGGTTATTATGTCACCAATAAATATAAGGCATTAGAAGACCTCATCCAATTATATCAATCAAATTATGAAGATGACTTTGCCGCATTTTTATTACCGTGCTGTTTTCGGAACAGCTTTACGCCGGCCCATCAGCAAAATAATTAACCCAACAGTGGCAGAAGCCATCATAATAAAAGAAGTAGATAAACTACCCTTATTGCCTATCATGCCAACGCCTGATGATATTATTCCACCAATGCCTATTTGTATAAAGCCTAATAGTGCGGATGCAGTACCTGCATTTTTTGAAAAAGGTTGTAATGCCACAGCCGCGGCATTGGGATAAGTAAGTCCTGCACACATTAGCAGTATAAAAAGACAAATGATATTTCCTGTTAAATAATACCAATTATTTGTTACGCCTACAAAATATATAATGCCTGTTATTACCTGCACAATGAGTGTAGTATTAAGTATCTGAACATTACTATACCTGCGGGTTAATAAATGGTTTAACTGGCTTCCACCAATAAAGCCTACCGAAAGCAAAGCGAAAATGCCGCCATACCCTTTGGCGCTTAAATGAAAACCATCCATAAATATGGCAGGAGAGCCCGCAACATAGGCAAACAGACCTGCAAAAGAAAAAGTACCCGCCAGTGAAAAAATATAAAATTGTGGTGTTAAAAGCACTTTTTTAAAACTATTGATGATGGGAGCCGGGCGTAGATCAATGGAGCTGTCGGGCTGATGTCCCTCTGGCAAAAAGAAAATGGTAACAATAAGCATCAACAAAACAATAATAGCAAGCGATACAAATACCCAGTGCCATCCCCATGCCGCAACAATAAAGCCGCCGGCAGTAGGCGCAAGCAACGGAGATACCCCCAATATCAAAACCAGCAATGATATTATTCTTGTACTTTCTTTTGCAGGGAAAAAGTCACTCACCATAGCCATTGCGGCAACTGAAGAAACACATCCGCCTAATGCCTGTATAAACCGGTAGGCCAGCAAAGCCGTAATGGAGTGTGATGTAATACATGCTACAGTAGCCAGCACATACAGGCTTAACCCAATATACAATGGTCGTTTTCTACCAAAGCGATCAAGCAATGGACCATAAATAATCTGACCAAGTGAAAACCCCAGGAAGTAGCTTGATACCGACAAAGCAACGGATGCTGTAGTTGTTTGGAGGTCACGGGCAATTTGCGGAAATCCCGGCAGGTACATATCTATAGAAAAGGGAGTAATCGTATTTAATGCTCCCAACATTAAAATTAAAAAAAACTTTTGCTTCTTGCTTCTGTTGATGTGTGCAGTTGAACTGCTGTTGCTTTGCTGTGTAATAATTTCCATGCCTTGCGCTATCTTAACATACCTGTATTTTCAACTATTGTGAGATTGAAGGTATAAGTTACCTGTTTTCTATTACCTCAAAAATATTTTTCAATTGATGAATATGCCTTTGTGTATGGTATACCACAAAATGTAATAACTCAAGTTTGGTTATATCGCCAAATGCAGGATGCTTTATAGCTTCAGAAAGATTATGCTGCGTGCTTTCTTCCTTTAAACGGTTAACAGAATTTTCAAGATCTGTAATAATAGCTGCTTTGTTATACACACCTGGTGGTGGTAAAATAAAATCAGGAGACTTTAATTTGGTTGTGAAATTTAAAAAAATGTTTTTCAGTTCATCTACTCTTTCATCAGGTTTTCTATGCACCTCCTTAGCAGGTAAAGTAAGCGCCTGTGCTATGGAATAATTCGATTTGGTAACATGAATAATTACCTGCGCTGCCGTCCAGCCTTCACTAAAGGGTATACAGTTTAGATCATCTTGTTTAAAAGTTTGAGCAAGTTTCAGCAGTTGAGCGGCAGTAGCAGCATATGCTTCAAAAATATCTTTTTCCATGGTAGAAGAGATTTCAAAACCCGTTATAAATAGTCTGGGATTATGTTTAGCCATTATTATTAAACTTTAATGCGTTTTGCATATCCGCTATAATATTCTTTTGCAAACTTAATGTCAACAAAGGAGGGCATGAGGGTGTAAATGTGCCATAATGAGGGGTTGATTGCGACAATGATATGTTTTATATTTGTCTTCCCTTATGCTGTTAACCCAATTAACATCCGTTTTAAAGAAACCATTTTAAACCACCATTAAAATGAAGCATATATCCATCTTGATTCCACACGGACATTGCAGTGTAGTTAATATTGAGGGAACCCATCATATTTTTAATGAAGTAAATGCCATCAGGCAAAGTCTTGAAAAATCCGCGTTGTTTAAAGTACAATTGGTGGGACTTGCAGATCAAACCAGCCAACAAAATGGATTATTTACTATTAGCCCAAACGTGTTGATACAGGATGTTAAAAAAACAGATCTGATTGTTATACCTGCTATTCATGGCTTGCCACAGGATGTGATGCGCCACAATGAACCATTTATTCCATGGATTGTTGACCATTATACTAAAGGCGCGGAAGTGATGAGCCTTTGTATCGGTTCTTTTTTTCTGGCCGCTACGGGTTTACTTAACGGCAAACAATGTTCTACGCACTGGATAGCGGCTAATGCTTTTAAAACAATGTTCCCTGAAATTAACCTGGTAGATGATAAAATAATGACAGAAGAAGATGGCATTTATACCAGTGGCGGTGCATATTCTTTTTTAAACCTTTTGCTTTACTATATTGAAAAGTACGCTGGCAGAGAGGTGGCTGTAATTACGGCTAAAAGATTTATGATTGATATTGATCGCATCAGTCAGTCGCCATTTATTATGTTTGAAGGGCAGAAGACACATGAAGATGAACCTGTGAAAAAAGCGCAGGAGTTTATTGAAAATAATTTCACTGAAAGAATTACGGTAGATCAGTTAGCCTCTATGTTGGCGCTGGGAAGACGTAATATGGAACGAAGATTTAAAAAAGCCACCAGTAATACGGTAACAGAATACATTCAACGTGTAAAAATTGAAGCAGCCAAAAAGAATTTTGAAACAGGAAGAAAAAATGTGAACGAGGTAATGTATGAAGTAGGTTATTCAGACGTAAAAGCTTTTAGAACCGTATTCAAAAGGATCACTGGCCTATCGCCTGTGGAATACCGCAGTAAGTATAATAAAGAAGCCGTAATGGTTTAGTGCTTAAACAGGGCTGAATTATATTAAAAAATGTATAGAAAGGTTTTTAAAGAAGGATGGGTTATAATACTATGTTCGTTTATACCTGGTTGTAATAACCAACAGCATATCATTGTTGAAAAAGATACCGTATTATCCGTAAATGTTACTGAAGCTACTTTGCCTTTCACAAAAGATTCTTCTCAAAAACAGTATGATAATACTGCACATGCTATTCATCGTGAGATTACTTCTGCAGACGAACAGTATTTATCATTAACAATTCCTGACTATTCGGAAATTGTTTTCCACTATGAAAACAGTAAAGAAACATCCGACTATGTAAATGCATTAAAACAGTATTTTATCGCAAAGAAATGCAGTATTAATGGTAATGATATAATTGAGGATACAACCACAGAAGTTAAAAGCAGAAGATTTTATATGCAGCATGTAGGTGATAACAGGTTTGTAATAACGGTGTATGATGAATATGGCAATGAGCATCATCCCTGATGTTAAAGGTGAGTACGCTCATCGTAAAAACTTACCAACTGATGATGGGTGAATCGTTTTTCCTTTTTACTAATTCAAGGTTGACCTGAA
>JBGALP010000313.1:0-5018 GCA_044223805.1 Agriterribacter sp. | reverse complement strand
GGCTGAATGGCTGCTACGGGAAGAATGCACAAGAGTGTTATTCACTTTTATAACTGGAATCGAATCGTAGGCAATTACTAATACATCACAACGTGATGCACAATCAGCGGGTAGATCAACGGTTATTGTTGTATCTGTTTTCGTAATCTTGGGCAAGCCAATTGGTTGAGGAATAGCCATGGGGGCTTTGCCTGGATTAATTTCAAAAGCCATAGTAGCATAACCCGGCAATTCGATCTCCATTGGTTTACCGGAGATAAAATGGGCAGGGTATACGTCAACGTAAGGAAATACTACCTGCGCCGAAAATACTCCGCCTGGTTTCCCCCTGAATTGAACAGACTGATCGAAAGGAATACGTAATTTTTTTGTTACCGCTGATGGATTACGGGCCACCAATACTGCTTTGTCATTATTCCAGCCAATATAGCCATACGCATTGCCTTCGTCGGGTCTGCCACCAACCAACATTGTATTATTAAAACAGGCCTGGTTTGCTGCCACCCAGTTATGCACCGTACACAAAGCCTTCCAATGATCAGCGCTCATAATATCAGGAGAAATATACCACTCCTTCAATAAAGTTCCCCGCCCATAATGCATCAGCACATGCTCCATCCAATCCTGCATCGTATCATCAGGGCTTTCCATATTGCCGGTGCTGCTGCGAATAATACCGTGCGTCATTAAGCGTGATATCGGTACCAATGGCCTGTCTATAGGGTTTCCCCACATCCGCCAGATATAGGTGTCACGATCGGTTGTAGCCATTGCACGCGATGATAGCTCCGGCCAGTTGCCATTCATTCCGTCATCACCAGCCAGCATCCACAATGCATCTCCATACATCAACCACCAGGGTGAGAACCAGATCCAGTTGGTAATATTCTGATAAATACCGGGCTGTGCCTTACGCGTAGCTGTTAGTATCTCAAGCATCGCGTCAAGGTTCGCTTCATGCCCGTGTCTGTCTGTTGCAGGGTGTCCTGCATTATCATTCAGATCTGATAGTTGGTTAAAGTCATGTTTATAGTATACCAGTCCGGCTTCTTTTGCTAACCGTGGCACCTGCCGTATCATCTCCTCTTTATACTTTGCATGCGACAAAGAATAGTATCTGAAATACTGAGAAAAATATTTGTTTGGTTTTGCTTCAAGATATCCGTGCTGTATTCCCCAGTCAACACCGCCATCGGTACCTCCGATAGAAAGCCATAGCCCCAGGGCTGTGCCTTGTGCTTTTAATTTATCACTCAGCAATTTCATATCCGCAATGCCGTTGGGAAAATATTTTGGCGAAGGCTGCCATATAGATTTGTGATCCTGCCAGCCGGCGTCTGCCACCATAGCATTCATTTTTATTCCATACGGAGTAATGGCTTTTTTAAAAGAAGCGTAGATATCAATTAATGCATTGCCCTTCAAATCTTTTGCTTTGGGCTCAAACCAGTTATTGTAATGCAGAAAGGAGCGGGGCGTTTTCCATATTGTAGCAATATAATCCATAAAAGCTACAGCCGCATTTTCCCCTGACTTACCTGTACCTGTAACCGCTGTTTTGCTTTTTATAGCATATTCACTTTTTGTATTGGGCAGTGCGTACCCCGGGAAATGCATCAGTCTTACCAATCCTGCTTTTGCATTAGGTTCAATATCTCTCCCTTCCAGATTTATAAAACTATAATTGCCTACGGAATCGTAATGTCTGCCATACGAAGCTGGCGTGTTTCCATCGGTATGCCTGCTGTAGCCCGCCGGATATTCCAATCCTGTAAACCATTTGTTGTTTAAGAAAACAGGTTCGCCTCTTCCTCCGCCTGTGGCGGTTACGTTAGTGGTAAATCTTTCTACTTCAAGCCTGTCAACCGTTGCAGCGCTATCGAATAGAAGCGTAATGTTTTTCCTGATAACATATTCCTTCTTTACTGCTATATATTGTATAATTACGGTATTCGGCGCATTGCTGGTATATTTCATTCCTGCGCGGCGTGTATACTTTATCGTTAACAGCGCAGTATCACGGCTTTTATTGAAAACAGGTTTCTGTGCAGCTTCAAAATCGGTTATGGTTAGCGTGGCATCATCCATTCCTAAAATGTGAAACTCATCGCTCTTTACTTTCAGCACGGCTTTATTATCTGCTGTTGCAAATTGTATGGTTCTCCACACTTTTCCATCAAATTGGAGCGTGCGGCTTATATGGTCATTTTTTATTACGATACGCTGTGCTTTAGTATTCGCTGCAAAAACAAACAGCACTACACCGATGAAAATTCTCATAGTAATTTGAGGATTATACATGAAACGTTATTATTTCTTTTTACTTTTTTCAAATGCAGCTTTGATTGCCTGCAATTGCTGCAATTGCGCAGCGTCTATGCTGCCGTTAGCGTAAGCATGTACATCAAAACATAATACGCCTTCTTTATCAAAAACTTTTTCGGACCATTGCACCAAAGTATCTGTAGTATAACGCGTTCCCTCACCCGACCACCATTTTCCGAGATATGTAAAAAAGAACCATTGTACGCCGGGCGCTACCCACCTGCCTTCCGGCACTTCATCCAACTCCTGTTTTTCACCTGCACTATAGTCGTCGTATGGTGAGTTCGATTGCATTTTTTTTACGCCATAATTATATGTTATTATACTTTCCGGATTGCCTGCTTTTGCAGCAAGTGTATGAGTGCTGATATTATGCGCCAGGCTCATGTCTGACCTTGTTTCAATAATGCCACCACTATACATACCATCAAACCACCATCCTGCAAGCGCTTTTCCATAGCGCAGGCTCCATTCTTTCATTACTGCTTCCCAGCAAGCCTGGGTATATTGTGATGTGGGAGAATCTTTTTTGAAAGTGTATTTAAATTTATCCGTTACCCGCTTGTTGTTTATAGGAGGATTTCCGGGCAGATAAAACATCATTCGTATGCCTCTGCTCTGGAGCGACTTTGACAGATCGGCGGGCAGATCGCGCTTACTGCAAAGCTCACCTGGTTTTGAGCCGACAATACTATCATATGCTTTATTAGGAGAACAATAGTATCCGGAGTTTTGTCCTAATGCAAATAACACATATCCTACTCCCGCTTTTTTACAATCATCAGCAAATTTTTCTGTATCAAATCCATTTACCACTTTATTCCATTCCGCGCTATTCGCATTTTTTAAATACACATCACTTAAAAAATGAATCATCAATCCTATGCCCGCCTTCTTAAACCAATCTGTATTTGGGTTTCCTTTTTCTTGTATTGCACTATTTGTTATTGCCTTTGCTGAAAATTGTTTTTTAGATTGCTTAAAATCAGCTATCATTTCGCACTTAAGGTATTTGCCTGCATATTCACTTAACAATACAATCTGGCTTGTTTTTATGCCAGGCAATTTCTGCCATTGCTGGTCAGGCGCGGAAGCGATATACCAATTGTAAGAAACATATGCTTCAGCGTTTAGCTTGCGAAGGCTATTTTGCTCATTGTTATATACAGCTTCTATTATATTGCGTGTGTTTAAATCGCCTTTTATCTGTAAATATTGATCGTTTTCCTGTTGTGCTATGCACGTGTTTATTATTGAAAAAACAAACGCCAGTAAAGTAACATTACGCATATTTATATTCTTAAGAATGTTGAAAGATGATTTCGCTCAATAAAAATTCTGTTATTATGATCATATCCCCAAAGGGTCTGACCTTCGGTACCGACCCGGCTCTTAAAAGGGGCTGACCTTTGGTGCCGACCCGGCTCTTAAAGAGGTCTGACCTTCGGTACCGACCCTCTACCTCCCATCTTTGACCTTAGCTGCAACACTATCTATTTGTTTAAGAGTGATCATTGGTTTTATTGCTGCCGCCGGTTCAGGCATTCTGTTACTCACGGCTCCCGGTAACGCATACCAGAAAACGACCGAGGAATAATTCAAAAAGTTCCATGCATTACGGATTTGTGTGCCAGGAGAAGCTTCCATATCAAATACCAGCCGGTTGTTGAATGGAATGGCATCCAATGACCTTACTCTTGTGCAGATGTTGAACCCCTTTGCGCCTTGTCTTGTAGCGCTGGCAGAACCCACTTCGATGTTAGATAAAAACGGATGTGAAAATACATCATCCTTCCCGGGATTTTCACCGCCAGCCCATCCATAATAGTCTTCTGTACCCGTACCAAAATGAGAGGGGAATTGTTTGTTGTAATCGTTATCAATATAAATTTTTTCATCTCCTTCGCCCCACCAACCGTCATCTGGATTCAATACAGTAAGTGCATCTCCTACTACAACACCCTTCCCCTTAATGTCTATGAAATTTAAATCCTTAAACACATTTCCTGGCAATAATTCATCGCTATGCCAATTTGTATGAAAGTGCATTGATTGTTTATCCCATTTCCAGTTGCCAACTTTTACGTGAAAATTCAGCAACTCAAACTTTGTATTTCCCAGGTTTTTTATACCAAACCTTGCAGACGATTTGAAAGGCATTTGCCATGTACAAACCATTTGCCCCAAAGTATTTACTGTTCTTGTAAATGTTTGAAATGGATGCAGTGCATTTGCGCTGCCAAAAAAATCTCCCAGAGGCGCCCAAATACATTCTTCTCCATCAAAGGACGCGGTTAATATAAGGTTACGCAATAACTCCGGATGATCTTTGAACTGTTGTGGATCGCATTGTATTTCTAATTGCCGTACAGCGCCCATTCTAAACACTTCCAGTTGCGCGGTTTTACCTGGCAAAATAGTGCCACTTGTTTTTACTTTTATTGCAGCATCGTTTGAATGATATATGGTATGCAAAGCGGCATCCGTTTCGTTCATAACGGCAAAAAATGTTCGCAGTTTGTCTAATGAAAAACTTTCTACGTTTATATCTTTTGAGTATGCCCTGTAGTTAATGATATTATAAAAAGGCTTTTTATCAAAAGTTACCTTACAACTTTTCGCAAATGGAACCGGCATATAACTGTCGCCGGCTCTAGCCGTTCTTTGTGCAAAAGGTGGAGGAAAAGATCCTT
>JBGALP010000019.1:0-35162 GCA_044223805.1 Agriterribacter sp. | reverse complement strand
ACCCGCTTCCAATACATCAAACTGAATCAAACCATCGGGGTCACGGTAAGATTCGTCATACCGCCACCTGGATTTTTTCCGCCTTTACAATAATGCCACCAATCGGATTCGCCTGGTCTGGACTGGTCTGCTGTTTCATTTTTACGTCACCCGTATAGGTTCTTTTTTTCAAGGTTAAAACTATAGCTTCCCTTTTTCGAGCGCCTTAAATTCAAACACACCATCATCACCACTTTCTGTAACCATTAAACTGCCACCCGGATTTTTCCGCCCTTTACCACAAAATGCCGCCTATGGGACTGCCCGGACTCGCCAGCTTTGATTGTTCAGACAGCGGGTTGGTTGTTTGCGTTCCATTATCATTGTATAATGGATTGGTTGTTTTTGCAGCCGCAGGTTGCATTCCCTGGCTTACTTTCTCCCCAAAAGTTTTGCCCTGTGTTTGCCGTGCCGTGGTTGGCGTCATAGATAACCTTGAAGGCATAGCCGAAGTTTTTTTCATCTTACGCCCCAAACTCCAACTGCTCCCGATATGCAGCATCAGTGTTTTGTAAGCAGTACTCACGGGTTTGCTCACGGGTTTACTTTTACCATAAACAACAAATGCGCTAAGTTGTGAAGGTTCATATGTGTTCTTCTCATTATAACCGCCTTTGGGTTCTAATACACTTTGTTCGGAAGATATTTTTGAGCCAATGTTAGATGAAGCCGAAATATAAACAGCAAATGCTTTGGTTATTGCATAGCTGGTTTTTAATTGAGGAATGAATGTAAAACCATTTTTTGTTTGTTCACCACGGTCCAGTAATGTGATGGTTTGTGAGGAGCCGTTTACATTAACCGCGGCCTGTTCTGCAAAGCCACCCAACTTCAAACTATAGTAACCACCACTAAGAGACGGCGATATAGTAAACCTGTTCAATAAAAAATTGGCTTGTACACCAACTGATCCCGAAAAGGCTTTAGTGGCGGAGCCGCCTTTTTGAATATGGGCAACATCAAGGGTTCCATTGTATAATGTATACTGTGCCTGCAGATCGCCTGCATCAGGTGTTAGGTTCTTTGAAGTAGCATACATGCCTCCTGCTAAAATACCCAATGCGAATTTGCTATCGGCTTTACTTAAAAATGGAATAAATATATTGCCATGCAAATTATATCCGTTCCCCAGGTAATTTTTCTCCTTTAATGAAGAAGAAGGGTTATTGATTCCGGCTCCTACTGAAATAACTACCGGTTGCTGCGCAAGGGCTGTACTAACGATCAGGGATAAGCTAAGAACAGAGATAATTGTTTTCATAACGCACTATAACAGCGGAGCACACACTATATTGCTTCTGCCACTGATCAAATTGATAAAAGTCAATTTTACCGGCATCTGTTGATGTTCTGTTAGCCTGTATTTAGCGGGGTTGGGTATAAACCGGGTATAATTACATATTCATTGGCGCTATCATTAAAATATGGCATTGCTGGTGCTGGTCTTGTAGCCCTGCAATGTGTTAAGCCAAACCAGTGCCACTGTTTTACCGAAGCTAACGTTAAGTATACCTTACCATCATTGAGTAATAGCTTCAATGAACGCAGAAACTAAACCGGCTCAAAGGATTTATTACTGTGTGTATGCTTCCGGATATTTTTGTATAGTTGAAATGTGGCACATAGTATACAAACTGCGGCTACAATTGCACTTATATATTGTTGATGCAGATCAACGTTATTTTGTAAAATACCTGCTGCCGCTATAAACACCCAAAGCCCAGCAAATCCCCCAAGTCCCGCACCGCCTACATAACTAATGTATAATACCGTGTTTCGTGTTAATAGCCGCTTTGAAAACAGCGTGGTATTCCAACCTAACCAAAATGGAAATTGAGCAGGATTTATACTGTTTAATAACGCACCTTTTAAAAAGTATGTTTCAGTGATGGGATCAGTATTTTGCAGCGGTGAGGAATAAAACATATGATATAAGGCATTGGCAGCGATGGCTAAAAAAAGTACAACGGTAAACCATTCAGCATACAAGAGTAGTTTTTGCTGTCTTTGAATCCAGTTGGTAGCATGCAAAGTGAGCAACAGGTATGCCATTTCAACCACTACCACACCCATAGCAAACAAGCTCGCATTATAGTAATGTTGTTTCAGCGCTATCTGCATAGTGATAGTGTTCAATGCGCCCAGCGGTAGCGTGCCCAAAAAACTGATACCAAAACCAGCCAGCGTTATGTAGGCTATTTTTCTCACGCCCGTTGATATATTTTTTGACTTTCGGGTTTAGTGGTTTGTTTTGCGTGCCGGAAACGGGAAAGCAACGAATCTACGATGCTATTGTTCCTGAACATCTTTATGCCTTCGCCAATGGTAAGATAGCGTGTGCCTTTTGCATGATTAAGAGTGGCGGCTTCATAAATATATTTCCAGTGTTTGCATATTTGTTTCCACGCAAAAAAAACAGAATGCTTGGGGTCATACATGTGCGTGGGTTCACTGCCTGCCCCGTTCAGTTCTATAATAGAAAAATTACGACCGGCTTTCAGGTCTTCCCAATTTTCAAAACGTATGTCGAGCCTGCCCACATAAAACCCATGTATTTTTTTACACACCGTATCCATCACAGTTGTCAATGCAGCGTCAATTTTATCAGAAGCATCCAGGAACATGGCTCCCCGCGCATGGTTGCCTATTTCCAGCACGGTGTAATTTTGATCCCTTTCCAGCATAGTGTTCATGATGTCATCATCAACAAGGTTTTCCAGTGCATCCATTTGCAGCATATAACGCTCTTGTTTTTTGAGTAATTGCCTTACAGTTAGCATGCCATCGCCGGTTACCTGGATGTATTTCTTTTCCACGATGCCGGTGAGTATGCCTTTGTCTTTATCGGGACGCCGCATATAAAACACACCTGCCTCTAATGGATAATTTATTTTTTCCTGTATAATATAATCAAGAGGGCAATCAGTATGATACACTTGTAATTCCTGCAGGTTATTAACCAATGTTACTCCTCTGCCTTTTGAACCAATATCGGGTTTGGCAATAAAGGGGAAATCAAATTGAGAGGCAACTGCTGCTGCGATAGCTTCAAAGCAGGTTGATTTTTTTATCAGCATGGTTTTGGGAAAAAATCCTGCCGGCGCATTGGCATAGATGTCCCATTTTGATTCCATCAAAAATCCTCCGTACGCAATACCAGGGTTGGCAGCATTGAAGAAAAAACAATGCCTGGCCTTTGCAAACAGGTACAGCAGATATGGCAATACCGGAAAATAAATAACAGCGCTGTTCCAGTATTCCCAATGCTTAATTTTTATCAGGAATATTTTCCATTTCAGTTGCATATGGTGTGTCAGTTAATTGTAAATCTTCTGTAGTGTTTGTTTGGTTAACAAGGTCGTAGTAAGTTAAGCATACTTTTTTTGTCTGTAATCTCATCATCGAAATACTAACGGTTTTCAGCGCATCACTCCTGTGCATTACAAAACCATTTTGCGGATCGTTATGTTGAAGGAGGAAATGCAGTAAGGTTTCTTCGTTTATTTCATCTAAATTACAGAAAACTTTATTGAACCATGTGTTGCGTAAAGCCACAGCCGCATTGTCGTACAAAGTAGCAGACGACCATATGGCGGGTTGGCTCACATCAAGTTGCTTCTTGTATTTCTTTTGTCCATCCCATGTTAACTGGTAGAGTTTATTTGTTTGCCACACAATAAGCGTAAATGGTTCAATATTCATTAATGATTGCCCGATCCATGCATCTACCACACTTGTTTGCCCCATGAGTGCTAAAGCGATCAATCCCCTGCTTTTGGCATAGTTGCCTGTTTTAACATGTCTTTCAAATCCACCGTTCAATAAAATAACCGCTGTTCCATTTTCCGTTGCTCCTATCCATGTGCCGCCTTTTTCTTTATCCTGCGGGCATACAATCCTGGTATCATTGTGGAATTTGATCTTTGGTGGAATGGTTAACCTTCCGGGATGCTCATCCCGGCAACTGCTGAACAGCGCACCGTTCTTTTGTGGAATATATATTACTGTGCACATACACTTTTCCTGTATTGAAGTGTTGCATACGCCACTCCAAAATCATCTTTCACAATATCTACCTGGAGTTCTGTTAATACCACTTTTATCAATGCCATGTGGTGGATGGCATGTTCCGTATTGTAAAACAGTTCTCTTTTATAAAAGGTATCTATAAATTCCGTTTCATTATTGATATGCATCGCCAGCGAGAGCTTTCGTTCAGGTTTGCGGATAGCCAACAGCAAGTCGTTTAACTGGTTGAACGCAAAACTCCGGTTGGTTTCTATACGCTGATCGCGTTTGCGGTTATCATAATCTACTATCCCCTGGTGGTAGCCTTTTACCAGGCATTGGGCCAGTTCTATAATATGTCTTACGTGCTGACCAATAGTAGCATTACCAAGCATGGCAGAGGGGTATGTATACTGGTTATCGTTCAATTGATGAATGAGCTGCTGCAAGCTGACAATTTGTTCTTTTAAGGATTTCTGTATCATTGCAAAAGGGTTTTAAT
The DNA here is from genome assembly GCA_044223805.1 of Agriterribacter sp. GTDB lineage: Bacteria > Bacteroidota > Bacteroidia > Chitinophagales > Chitinophagaceae > Agriterribacter. Next base: position 30,613 of record JBGALP010000019.1, on the reverse strand, counting down.
AATCATGAAACGGCACTGGCTTTGAAGCATTACAAATACGTTTTGCTATTACTGATTTGTATATGCATTTTTATGAAAGAGCGCCATGGTTAACCGGCTGAGCCCGCTTTTATACATAAGTAGTAAAATAACTGATGCTGTGAACGTGATAAGGGCATATGCAAATAAGAGACCTCCATCATCCTGCACAGAGATGCCAAGAATGAATACGTGAGATAATATTGCGCCTGCCATAATACCTGCTGCCAGTAGGGCACCAAACACAATAGTAGATGGAATCAGCAGCAACACCGACGCAATTAATTCCGCTATGCCTGTGCCGATTCTTCCCCATGGCTCAATGCCGACCTTGCTGAAAATGTATATAGATTCAGGTTGAGCAGTGAACTTAAAATAAAGTGTTTGCAATAAAATTCCGGCTGCTATGAGCCTTAATGCAAGCGATGCGATGGTTTTGATTTTCATATACAAGTGTTATTGTGTTATTGAAAAATATGCGACCAGTTTTTGTCGGCCGCTGTTTTTAATTTTGTTTCGTCCTTGTTCCATTTGGGTAAGGTGTTGTTGAAAAAACTGTTGTAAAACAGGTATAGTTTGTCGTTGATAATTTTAAAAGTCTCCGGGTCAATGGTTACTTTTTCTCCCGTGGCACCCATGGCATAAGCGCACCAGCCACCATACTGAGGCTCATATTTTTGAGGGTCTTTGGCGAATACCGCTTTGTTTGCTGCGGATGAAAAATAATACTGAATGTTGCCATTGGTAAATGCAAATTCCTGTTTCCCTTTCACTGCTTTATGTTGAGTGAAATATGCTACCGGATCATAACCCTGTATGCCCACGCCTTTTTCAAGATTAAAATATTTACTTCGGTCTGCAGGTTGTGCAAAAGCGCTTGTAGTTGTTATAACAAGCATTGCCAGTATAAAAAATTTCATGAGATTTAATATATTAATAGTGAAAAATAATGCAGCTTTAAATGGAGCAGCAATCTGTTAAAGAGGAGTCAGGGTTTAGGTGCCAAGCCGGGCCAATACTGATTAGCGAGTTTGATATATTTTGCCGTATCACCCCGCCACATCTGCATCACCTCTTTGTTATAATTGAGGTATAATTTTCCACCTGTAATGGTGAATGCATCGGGGTGTGTAGGCGCCTTGTGGTTATCACTCACGCCATAGGCGCACCAGCCTCCATATTGGGGTGCGTATTTTACCGGATCAACATTAAATGAATCGAGGTGTTGTTTTGAACTGAAAAGCCATGTGGCGTTGCTCCACTCCGTGTAATATTTTTCGCTTCCTTTTACGGCAGCATTTTGTTCAAAATAAGCAACGGCATCATAACCATTAATGGCAGCTCCTTTATTAGAATAGTAAGTAGATTGTGACCACCCGGTGCTGTACAGGAATAATAAAGAGAGCGATGTGATAATAAGTTTCATAAAGAATATTTTAAGTAACCTTTTTATTATAGACGTTTACTTAAAACAAGCCTTACAAAAAAAATAAATTATTTTTCGAACTGATCAATCTGGTCCTGCAGCCGTTTTTTAACATCATCGGGGAGTTGATTGGCGGGTTGTTGCTTTTCCTGATTTTTAATATCTGATAAGAATTTGTCCATTTTTTTAGACTGAACAACAAAACGCCTGCACGAATCGCAATAAAGCAAATGATACCAGAGTGCAACGCGTTCTTTAAGCGAAGCTTTACCTTCTTCCTTTTTGAGTGAAAGCAATGTCGCCTGTTTGCAATTGAATACTATTTTTCTGAATAAATACTTTTTCATAAGCTTTTATTGCAAGAACCAATTTTTTTCTAAACAACTCCGCATCAGCACCTTGGCTCTATGGATCATTACCCAGTAATTAGACGAACTAATATTCAGTTCCTTACATATTTTTTCGGAATCTTCGTCGTCTATATATTTTGCCATAAATGCCGGCACCAGTTTATGCGGCATTTTGCTGATGCAAAATCTCAATACCTGGTAAAATTCTTTGCGGTTAACTGAATTGTCCGCCTGTTCTGTCCATTCTTTGGGAGCCGTTTCCTCCAGCCAGTGACCATAGCTGTCTACATTTGTTTCAAAAAAAACTTCATGAAATGAAATATCTGTTTTAGTAAGATAACCATCGGCATCTTTAAGGACATCTTTCTTCCTGTAATAATCAATCACTTTATTTTTCAGAATTACTGTGAGCCAGGTTTTTTCGCTACTATTACCTTTAAAAGTTTCTTTTGCGCTGATGGCAGATAAAAAAGTGTCTTGTACAATGTCCTGGGCAATATCATTATTGCCTACTTTCATAAGCGCTAAAGCATACAGGAAGTCTCCGTATAGTGTCACCCATTTTTCGGGTTCCAATAATGCTGAACTCATATTTGCAAAGCAGCAAAACTATATTATAAACACAAATTCCGCATAATATACGGCCATATACTGCATATTAAATGTTTTCAGCCAGTAACGCACCTTTAACCACAAAGCTTTTCACCGTCTCATAATCTTCCATCACTCCAATGGATCTGTCTGCATTATAGGTAGAACTCGTAAAATGGATAATAGTGGTTTTGTCTTTCCTGCTTTTTGATACCTCGATAAAAGTAACTTCTGCGAGGTTTAATAAAATTTTTGTGGAATGCTGACTTTCGGTTAATTCAATAAAGCTTGCCATATGGTTAGGGTTTACATTTTAATTTGGTTATACTGTGAGGTTATCAGGCTTTTTACATACCCGTTTCTAGTTTTTCTTTTAGTGACTGCAACTCCTGTTTTCTTTTTTTGTTAGCCTGGTATCCTTTGCTGGTAACATAAAAGGCAAGGGTATATGAAACCAGGATTACCGCGCCAACCTTCATCAATTTTCCGGATTCCCAACCACTCAAAATCATAATAATACCCATAGGCACAAAATTCCAGCGGATAATCTGGGCAATGCGCATCTGGTAAGTGGCAAGCGAAATAGCGTGATCAAGATCACCATGAATGGAGCGATCAAACTGCCGGCTGGCCTTTATTCTGCGGATACTGCTTATTACCAGGTAAGCCACAATGCCAAACATCCAGATGGCTTCGAGTGCCAGGAATATATTCGACGCTGTTATAATGGGATTATTTCCAAGTAATATGGCGCCGGTACCCAGGTTGATCAGTATTAACAGCCAGTCGCTCACACTGGTAAAGTGGCGTAACGTATTCATTTTCGATTGAATGCGGTTATGCAGCGCCTTTTCATCAATAACATACAACGGCTGGTTGTTTTGCGCATCCCATATTTTTTTCATTTCTTCAAATTCCATGAGTATCATAATTTTTTGATTTTGCAATTAATTGTTTTTTTATACGGTTGATTTTTACACCCACATTCGATTCGCTGATGCCCAGTATGGCAGACATCTCTTTGTAACTGAAACCGTCGAGCAGCAATAAAGTAACAGACCGGTCAATTTCATCTAACCTTGATATTTCATCATACAGCCAGCTTAGTCTTTCGTCTACAGTTGTTTTGTTTTCCTGCAGCAGGTGCTGTATATGGTCGAGAGTTTCAGCGCCGGAATATTTTTTTTCTTTTTTTGTCCATTTAATTGCGGTGTTCAGCGCTATGCGGTACATCCACGTAATAACGGATGCCTCCTGCCGGAATGTTGGAATGGAACGCCATACCTGAATGAGTATTTCCTGGAAAAGATCGTCGTGATCTGTAATAGTATACACCCTCACCACCTTAAAGATGATTCCCTTATGTTGTTGTAGCCATGTTTCCAATATATCCAGTTGTTCCTTTTCAGTCACGTTGATGCTGTTTTGTAATTAGTACGCTTCAATACCCGGTTTCTTACAGGGAGAAAAAAAATTTAATGGTGGAGACTTTCGGGCTTTACAACTTATAATAAATCTATAGCTATTTTTCTTACATATTGGGGTGAGTGATAAGTCAATATTTGCGACGATTATTATAAAAAGCGACGTTTCGGCACTATTTTCACCGCATTTTTTGCGTTGAAAAGTGTATTTTGAGGCGATTATAGCTTATATTTGCCGCAATGCTAAAGCCTGTACATTATATTTATCAGTTAAAGGAGTGGCCTCATTTTAAATGGAACAAAACCGGCATTGATCCTTTATTAGCAACATTACGGCTTAAACAAGCATGGTTGTTAGGTCAAATGTCCGGATTGGGCTTTTCTTTACAGGAAGAAGCCAACCTTCAGGTAGTAACATTGGATATTGTAAAGTCGAGTGAAATTGAGGGCGAAATATTAGATGCTGGTGAGGTACGTTCATCTGTGGCAAGAAGATTAGGTATTGACACAGGTGGCGCCATTGCAGCAGACCGCCATGTGGAAGGAATTGTAGAGATGATGCTTGATGCGACGGCTAACTACCGGCAACCCATCAACGATGAAAGATTATTCAACTGGCATGCGGCGCTTTTTCCCACCGGTCGCAGTGGTATTACACCTATCGTAACAGGCAATTGGCGGAATCACCCGGTTCAGCAACCTATGCAGGTAATATCCGGCATGATGGGAAGAGAGAAAGTACATTTCCAGGCACCTGATGCCAACCTGGTTCCGGATGAAATATTCGCCTTTTTGCAATGGTTCAATAACAGCGATGATATGGACACGCTGTTGAAAGCAGCCATCACGCATCTTTGGTTTGTAACCATACATCCCTTTGATGATGGTAACGGTCGTATTGCGCGTGCCATCACTGATCTGCAGCTTGCCAAATCAGACCAATCCAATCTCCGTTTCTATAGTATGTCTGCACAGATTCGTAAAGAGCGGAACAGGTATTACCATATGCTTGAAACCACTCAGAAAGGTTCTATAGACATTACTGCCTGGCTGGAATGGTTTCTGCAATGCCTTGGTAGGGCAATGGATGCCAGCAAGGAAGAACTGGCGATAGTAATGCAAAAAGCGGCATTCTGGAAAAAGCATATTACCCTTTCTTTAAACGCCAGGCAGCAACTGATGGTAAACAAAATACTGGATGGTTACCAGGGATATATCACTTCTTCCAATTGGGCAAAGATTACAGGTGCATCCACAGATACTGCTGTACGCGATATTAATGATCTTGTAACTAAAGGCGTACTTATTAAAGGGGCTGAAGGTGGAAGGAGCACAAGATATCTAATGAGTGAAAAATAACTTTATTGAAATGAATGCCTGAATATAACATTTACCGGTTTTTGACCGGATGAAAAAAATGCCTGTAGTTTAACATTGTACAGGCATTGTTGTTATATGGTGGTATCAGTCGGGCAAACTGGATTCGAACCAGCGGCCTCTTCGTCCCGAACGAAGCGCGCTACCGGGCTGCGCTACTGCCCGAAAAAAATCACACAACAAAAATATCAGCAAACAGATAAATAAGCAAATACACGAGTGCATTCAGGTTGGAAATTTCATTAACGAATCATTTTTTATTAAAAACAATTACAATGTGGTAATTTTCTTAAAATTTGTAGGAACTGCAGATTCAAAATAAAGCAAATTAAAAACCATACAAATAAATAGTAGCAGTAAAACGGTATGCGGCAATTAGTGATATTTAAGTAGTGTTTTTTAGCCGGACTGCATCAATGCTATGAGGCTTTTGTTGCGTCGCACACTTGTACTTTTTCTTTTTGTTGAACAGAAGTACAAAACCGCTATACCTCCCGGCAACATCAATTCAGGCGCATATTTAATTGAAAGCTGATTTTTGAAAAAAACACCTCTAAATTATACTTATGCCCGGCAAAATGTCAAAGCTACTGTTTTTCGTGTACCCGTTAATGATATACAGCAGTATACACGCGCAGATGCCCAAATTAATGCTGCCCATTGCTCATGCTGGCGACATAAGAGCATCAACCATCAGCCCTGATGGCAAGAAACTTGTAACAGGAGCGGACGATAAAACTTCCAAAATCTGGGATATAGGTACAGGCAAACTTCTGGCAGACCTGGATGCAAAAAACAAGATGCCCATATTTGATGTTGCGTTTAGCCCGGATGGTAAAAAAATCATTACATCATCTTACGATCGAAATTCCAGTATATGGAGCGCGGCCACAGGCAAATTATTAAATATATTAAACAGAGATGCGGCAGGAGACAATAAAGGAAGATCGGAAAACCCTGATGGGGCTGAAGTAGGTTTTTCTACCATAAAATTCAGTCCTGATAATAAAAGGATACTTACGTACGATGACTTATACCCCACAGTGAGAATCTGGAATGCCGAAACAGGTACGTTTTTATTTGCTTTAAAAGAATTACACGAGGGTGTAAAAACAGTTATTTACAGCCCGGATAAAGAAAGAATTTTAACGGCAACTTCTAATGGTTTTACTATCTGGAACGCTGCAACCGGTATGGTGAGAAAGCGGGTTGATTTATATGGGAAAAAGAATGCCGCCGACATAGGCAGCGCCCAATTTAGTGCAGACGGTAAGCAGGTAATTACATATAGCTTTGACGGCACACACATTATCTGGAACGCTGAAACCGGTGTTCGTTTAAAAACACTTGGCAATGCCATATCAAATACAGAACTTGAATTCAACAATGCTGACCCTAAAAAGATGTTGGGCATAAGCAGGGATAGTACCATACATATTCTTAACGGCAATTACGATATTGTAAAATCGTTTTTGCCTCCAACTGGCAAACCTTATGCAGACGCTAAATTTACGCCCGATGGTAAAAAAATAATTGCTTCAAGCACTAACGGAACAATTACGATATGGGATGCTGTTACTTATGCTTTGCTTAAAATCATTCCTGTATTAAGCACACAGTCAACCGGTTTTTACATCAGTGCAGACAGCAAAAAAATATTGACTGATTCTGTTGGAAGCATGGGGCCAACTCCGGCAAATTTTATGATTTGGGATATTGAAACCGGTAAGTTGTTGGCCGGTTTGATGGATACGGCTCATGAAATGAGTTATAAAAGTTTTACTCCCGATGGTAAAAAGCTCGTTGCCGTTTTAAACGACAACACTATTAAAATATGGGATGCAAATTCAGGTGAACTTTTATATGATGTAAAGGGACATATAGATGTAAGTAAAATCCGTAAAATACAGTACGCAGCCGATGGAAAAGAACTGGCAACGTCTTACACGGTGTATCCGTTCGATACAAATGATTCTTTAATAATGACAACTTCCGGCTATTACCAATGTACACCGGGAGCTGCCAAACTCTTGCATTATGTAACGCCTGATCTTAAGGTGATCAGCTTTGAGCAGTTAGATGTTAAGTATAACCGCCCGGATAAAGTGTTGCAGGCAACAGGTAATACAGATACGGCGCTTATAAATTCTTACCGTAACGCGTATGTAAAAAGAATAAATAAATTAGGTATTGATACTGCCGCATTCAATAATAATTACGGCGTGCCTGAAGCGGATTTCGCAAACAGGAATGATATTAAACTGGAGCAAACAAACCCAAATTTAACCTTGCAGCTAATAGCAAGCGATAGTAATTACACGCTTGACAGGTACCATATATGGATAAATGAAGTGCCGCTTTTTGGTCAACGTGGCGTGAGTGTTAGAAGCGCGGATTCGAAAAGCCTCAATAAAAACATCAGTATTCAATTATCACCGGGCGATAACAGGATTGAGACTTCTGTAACCAATACAAACGGAATAGAAAGTTACCGTATGCCTTTGTTTGTAAAATATATAGCGCCGGCGGCTGTCGCGTCAAAAGTGTATTTTATTGGTATAGGTATTAACGCGTTTGCAGATAGTAGTCGAAACCTTACGTGGTGTGTACAGGATATCAGGGATCTAACCACTGCTATGCAATCAAAATACGGCAGCAGTTTCAGTGTTATGGATACATTGTATAACCAGCAGGTTACCCTGTCTGGAATTCAATTGCTGAAAAAGAAATTATTGAATACTTCAATTAACGACAAAGTGATCATTGCTTTTTCAGGTCATGGTCTGTTAAGTAAAAGCTATGATTATTATTTATCGTCTTACAATATAAACTTTTACAAACCTGAGGAGGCGGGTATTCCTTACGATGCCATTGAAAGCCTTTTAGATTCTATTCCGGCAAGAAAGAAAATTTTATTACTGGATGCCTGTCACAGCGGAGAGGTAGATAAGGAGGAATTAAAAAGTATAGCAGCGTCAAAGACAGCACTCGTAAAAAATACAGTGGTAGCGGTGAGCGGAAACAGGGGACTTGTTGGTGGAGGAGGTGATGAAGGTTCCGGAAAACTTGGTTTGCAAAACAGTTTTGAATTGATGCAGAATTTGTTTGTAAATGTAGGCAAAGGCACCGGCGCTATTATTATTTCAGCGTCTGGCGGTGTGCAGTTTGCGCAGGAGCGGAGCGAGCTTGGGCATGGCGTTTTTACCTATAGCGTTATTGAAGCCATGAAAAACAACGAACACATGAAAGTGGCGGACTTTAAAAAATATGTAGGCAACCGGGTTATTGAACTCACTAATGGATTTCAAAAACCTACGGCAAGAAATGAAACGATTGCGGTGAATTGGGATATATGGTGAGTGACCTACCTTTTACCTTGTAGTATGTGATATGAAAAACTACCTGAGCTATTCATTTCTTTTTACTTTTAAAATTATATCGTGAAATTGTTTTTCTTTCATGCAATCATCATTGAAATATTGATTGTATTCAACTGTGCCATTCTTGAGGCACAGGCGCAATCGGGCAAAACAAAACATGCATTAATTTTTGCTGTTGGTAAGTATAAGTATTGGCCGGAAATTTCAAGCAACAATGATATTCCGTATGTAAAGACCGCTTTAATGAAACAAGGTTTTGAAGAGCCGCACATTAATATACTGGCAGATTCAAAAGTAACCATAGAAAACATTGCAGATGCATTTAAGCAACTGATTGCAGAAGTTAAACCGGGCGACATTGTAGCCATACATTTTTCCTCGCATGGCGAACAGGTGGAAGATAATAATAACGACGAAGCAGACGGCTATGATGAAACCATTGTAACCTATGATGCCATTCAACCCAAAAACAGCAGCAATTTCGCTGTTGATCAGGCAAAATATTTCAGGGATGACGATTTTGGGAAATACATTGATCAAATAAGAAAAAAACTGGGAAAAGACGGGGATGTAGTTGTTTTTATGGATGCCTGTCATTCGGGCACAGGTACAAGAGGTGAAAGAAAAGTGCGGGGTGGCGCGCCTCCGTTGGTTTCCAATAACTTCAAAAAGCCCACAGGAGCTGATGCTGGTAAACCTAATGTTTTTTTAGAAGGCAGCAACGCTGATGATGATTCCAGGCTGGCGACCTATGTAATTATTTCAGCGGCGAGAGCAGAAGAACTTAATCATGAAACCAGAAATGCAGACACGGATATGGGTTCACTGAGTTATGCTATGAGCAAGGTGTTTGCCACGCTTACGCCCGGTACCACATATCGGTCGTTATTTGCTGATATATTGGGTGTAATGAATGAACAGGTGCCCGAACAACATCCGGTACTCGAAGGAAACGGCATAGACCGGCAACTTTTTGGTGGTGATTTTGTTGATCAGAAAAAATTTATTGAAATCGAATCAATAGAGGGTGCTAAACTCACATTAAAAGGCGGTTTAATGATGGGCCTCGATGCCGGAGCCAAAATAGCACTATACACTTCAAAAGCCACAGACCCCGCTAAGGCAACACCACTGGCGTCTGGCGTTATTAATGCTGCCACTCCCTTTAGTTCAACAGCCGTGTTAGACAAAGATCCGGGAATGCAGCAACCTTCAGCCGGACTGGTGTATGTTACAACGCCTGCTTATAATATCAAACCTGTAGTAATTAAAACAGACGCGGCCAACGGGATAAGTTTTTCAGAAACTGAAAAGGAGATAATAAATAATGTTTTAAAAGCGCTGCCTGTAGTAAAGTTGGATGGGAATGCCGAACTGCTGCTGCTGAAAGGGAAAACGATTGACACGTTAAAAATGGCCGGCAATGGTTACACGTTTGATACGCTTGTTGCAACCGATAAAACAGCTTTGCAGGAAAGAATCAGGCGCTACACACAATACAAGTTTCTGCAGGATTTAAGAATTATTGATACCAATTGTTTTCTCAACGTAAAACTTGTTCCGTTTGTAAAAGGAAAGTCGGATGCCTCAATGATCAATGATAAAATGGTAAACGGTATTCCTGAATTTACGGTAGGAGATTCTATTAAGATTTGGGCAAAGAACAACACGAGAAAGGATCTTTACCTGAATATTGTGGATTTACAGCCTGATGGACAGATAAATGCTATTTTCCCTCATGCATACCGGAAACCGAAAATAACAAAAGAAGAACTTAAAGTAAGTGCCGGCGAAGAGAAAATATTTCCTGTTTTTTTTATCATGTATCCTCCAACCGGAACAGAAACATTTAAAATATTTGTTTCCGAAGATGAAATAAATATGGAAGATATCGCTAACAGCAAAGGTGCAGCCCCAAGAGGAAATCTCAATGCGCTTTCAAAATTGCTGAACAATTCGTACAATATTGCCACCCGCGGACCACAACCCGCTGACGAAAAGGCGGAGGGAAGCACATATAGTATTGCGTTCAGAATTAAACCACGGTAGTGAATGGGGAATGGTGAATTGTCAATGGTGAATGAGGAATACAAATGATAGACATGAGACGATAAAGGTGAGACGTGAGACGATAGATGATAAACGTGAGACAATAAACATCAAACAACAAACATCAAACAACAAACATCAAACAATAAACAACAAACCGCAAACGGTAAACAACAAACACCTTTATTTCTCTGCTACAATCATAAAGTCGGGATTTTGTTTGCAAATATTTTTCTTATTATCTGGTTCAGGGCAGTAGGTACGGCTGGCTTTAGTTCTGGTACTGTTTTGTGATTCTTTCAAAATCATATCCCAGTTCACATTGCTTTTTAGTTTACTGCAATAATTGTCTAACGACGATTTAAAATAATAAGAAAAAAAGCCACCTAACCTGTTGTTGCTCGATGCTCTTTGCCCGCTTTGTGCCGCAGTGGCTAAAATAGAAACCGGTATTCCATTTAAAAACAGGTCGCGTACATTATTGTCTTTCCATTCTATATCAGAACCTCTGCTTTTAGGAGGTAGTGTGCCCTGTATGTTTTCTGAAAAAATATCATCATTACAACAATCGCTGAGAATAATATTACACCTTGCTCCTTTACTTTTTATCTGGTTATAAATGTCTTCTATATTCAGAGAATTATTTAGCACATCCTGCCTGCTTTTGTGAAAGGTTTTCAGTTTAATATTCGGAAAACGTCTTTCATTTTCCGGAAGCCTGAATCCGTGCCCCGTATAATAAAATACAACAATGTCTTTTGATGAAGGTTTAAGGTTGTTGACAGCAAGCTGTACATTTTTTTTGCTTAAATTTTTTCCTGCGATTGTTTGGGAAATAAAGTTTTGCTTTTTTAGGCCAATGTACTGCCTTATACTGTCAAATGTTTGAAAGGTCCTTTCAATATCCATTTTACACGACACACCTATAGACTCGTCAAGCGTATCAGCTACCACCAGCAAATACATTTTGATATTCCGTTCCGCGGGTGCAAGATTAAAGTCTCCTCTTGATGAAGTGGCAAACAGATCTTTATACAATTCCTCATCTTTTTTGAAATACTGCAATATGAATTCCTTTTTCAAAGAATGTTGATTTAATAGTTCTGCAGTGAAAGTTGAATGTTCATCCATTACCGGCTTTGTTACTGATGCACAAACGCCAACGGGGTCAAAATAGCCGCTGTTTTGATTGAGATTGAAAATAAAAACAGGCGGTTTGTAATTTATCGTGCTGTCGCCGGTAATAAAGGTTGGCTGCTGCAGTTTTAAAATTACTGTATTGTAATTTTCAGATCCTGATGCGTCTGTAGCGGTCTGTTCTTCTGCAACCGTTTCTATAATTACATCCTGAGGCGTTGCCGGAGATTTATATTTTATCCTGGCGGTGCCGGTTCCATTATCATACCGTATTAAAAAAACATTGTAAGTAGTAGTGTCATCTAAAGAATGAAAGTTGTATTGAATATGATACAGCGATTGTGTATTTGCGGAATTAAATAAAAGCAGGAATAACAACACAATGATAAGTTTGTGATGCATGGCAGTTTGAATTAGTCTTAAAAATACAAATCTTTATTTGATATTTTATAAGCACATAGGTTGATCAAATATCCCATAAAATAACACAACCGATTGCGTTTACAAACAGGAAGTGTTTTTAATATCTTTAAATCATGAAGACATTATTACTTATTGTTGCAGTTGTTTGTAACAGCATTATATTGATGGCGCAACAGCCGGCTACCGTAAAGGAGTATCTGCAGTCGTTTCCGACATATGCTTTTTCTGATCCTAATCCCATGCCTTTACTATCGCCCGTGTATCCTTACTTCAGGTATGATGGGTTTACTGATAAGCCTCAGCAAAAGCAATGGAAAATAGTGGAGCTGGAAAACGATTACATTAAAGTGATGATCACGCCTGAAATAGGAGGAAAGATATGGGCGGCCATCGAAAAAAAATCAGGACGTTCATTTATTTATTATAATCATGCTGTAAAATTCAGAGATGTGGCTATGCGCGGTCCATGGACAAGTGGCGGGCTTGAAGCAAATTATGGAATCATTGGTCATACCCCCAATTGTGCTACACCGGTTGACTATACTACACGTACAAACGAAGATGGAAGTGTAAGTTGTTTTATAGGTGTACTGGATCTTTTAACAAGAACCAACTGGAGAGTGGAGATCAATCTTCCGAAAGACAAAGCCTATTTTACTACGCAATCTTTTTGGTATAATGCTACACCGCTTGAACAGCCTTACTATCACTGGATGAACCTTGGCGTAAAAGCTAAAGGAAATCTTGAATTTGTTTTTCCCGGTACTAAGTACATTGGGCATAATGGAGAGTATGCAGATTGGCCAATAAACAAAGCCAATGGGAAAAAGATTAATTTTTACGAAGAAAATAATTTTGGCGGATATAAATCTTACCATGTATTTGGAAAGTATACGCATTTCTTCGGCGCATACTATCACGATGAAGAAAACGGGATGGTACGATACGGCACGTATGATGATAAAGCAGGTAAGAAAATATGGATTTGGGGCTTATCACGCCAGGGAATGATTTGGGAAAAAATGTTGACTGATACCGATGGGCAGTACGTAGAGATACAGTCAGGACGATTGTTTAATCAGAACGCGGAAAAAAGCAGTTTGACACCCTTTAAACATATTGGCTTTGCACCTTACGCTACCGACGGCTGGAAAGAATACTGGTATCCTGTTTCGCAAACAAAAGGAATAGCAGAAGCCAATGCATACGGAGCATTGAATATGAAAAATGAAAACGGTTGGTTGAAGTTGTATTTTTCACCCGTACAAAACATTAACGATACACTCAGGGTAAAAGATGGAGACCGGATAGTATACAGTAAACTTATAAAATTATCTCCTCTGCAATTATTTACCGATTCGTTACAGGTAAGCATAAACGCCGATAATGCAAAAGTTTCATTAGGTGATCATCTCCTCAATTATAATGCAAATCCAAATGCGGGAGATTTGAAGCGACCTGTTGATACCCCTGATAATTTTGACTGGACAACCGCATACGGTTTATACCTGCAGGGAAAAGAGTACATGGATGAAAAGTTGTTTGCAAAAGCGGAGACCTCATTAAAGGCTTCCATAGAAAAAGATCCTCATTTTATACCGGCATTGGTTAAAATGGCTGAGTTGCTATATCGCAATATGCGTTACCAAGAAGCGCTTGCTACTATAGCGCATGCGCTAAGCATAAATACTGAAGCGGGAGATATAAATTATTATTATGGGTTGATAAATGGGCAGCTTGGTAATGTGGCTGATGCAAAAGATGGTTATAGCATTGCTGCGCTTACGCCTGAATACAGGAGCGCGGCCTATACCGGTCTTGCTGGTTTGTATATAAAACAAAAGAATTTTGTAGCGGCTGTTGACTATGCACAAAAAGCAACAGACTTTAACCGCTATAATATAAACGCTTTACTGCTGCAGGCGGTAGCGTATCGTTACCTGGGCAGTAGGGCAAAGGCTGAACAAACCATCCAGTCTATTTTGACTTTAGATCCGTTGAATCATTTTGCGGGATTTGAAAAATATATGTTGCATCAGGATGATGACCATAAAAATGCGTTTACCTCATCCATTCGCAATGAGTTGCCTGCTGAAACTTTTGCAGAAACGGCAGTATGGTATTATAACAATGGTTTTGCTAACGAGGCAAAAACCGTTTTTTTGCTTAACCCCACTTCTCCCGAAGCTGCATACTGGCTGGCTTTTTTAAACGGTAATATGGTTGATAGCAAAGCTATTGATCTGAGATTGTCGTTTCCATTTCGTTCTGAAACAGCAGCGGTATTGGAATCTTTATTGAAAAAACAAAATGATTGGCAGTTGAAATACCAGTTAGCGTTGATTTATCATGACCGCAACAGATTGGAAGAGTGTAAGGCGTTAATGCAAGCCTGTGGTAACGAGCCAGCCTACGCACCTTTTTATGCTACCAGATATTTAATGCTTAAAGATGTAGATAATGAAAGTGGTTTGACTGATTTACTGAAAGCACAATCGCTTGATCCAACACAATGGCGGTACGCAAAAATGCTTGCAGAGTATTATAACAGTCACGCACAAACGGATAAAGCATTAACCATTACAGCTTCGTATTATAAAACGCATCCTGCTGACTACATTATGGGAATGCTTTATGCCAAAACGCTGATGCTTAACCTGTCTTACAAAGAGGCGGATAAAATTTTATCCAAGCTGAACATCATCCCGTTTGAAGGTGCAACAGACGGCAGAACATTATACAGGGAAGCCAAGCTGATGCAGGCCATTGAACAAATGAAAAAAAACAATTATGCCAAAGCATTGGCTTTTATTAAGGAAGCGAGATTATGGCCGGAAAACCTTGGAGTAGGTAAACCATACGATGAAGATATAGATACCAGGCTGGAAGATTGGATGGAGTATCGGTCCTATTTGAAAAGTGGCAAAAAAGGTGAAGATATTTTATTGACGCGCATAAAAAACTTTATGCCGATGGTAGATAATACCGTTCGCAATTTTATTCCGTCTAACACGCTGGTAACCGCGTGGGCTATTGAAAAAACAGAAGGGAAGGAAAAAGCTGTGGCATGGCTGAATAATCAACAACAATTGTTTCCGGAGTTAAAATCAACATTTGAATGGAGCCGGGCTGTGTTGAATAATGATTTAACGGTTGATATAAACGAAGATGCAGGAACCCGCATACTTAAAGCACTGGCGGAGCTAAAATAAGCATCATCGAAGCATTAAGCCCTAAGGGCTTAATGTGATTTACCACAGGTGTAGCTGGTGGTTTTCAGAAAAAGATAGCTTCACGCTGTGCGAAGCGTCCTCGCTTCGCATGAGGTTGTTGTCGCCTCGTGGCGACTGTATTGCACATGCGGGAAACGGTCCCGGAAGAACATAGAAGATGCGAAGTTGAAAACTTCGCATAGCAATAGTGGCGATCAAATAATGATGAGATGTCCCTATGCCTGAAGGGCTTAATTTGAATTACCACGGGTAGCCGGTGGTTTTCGGAAACAAGCGGCTACATTCTTTCCGGAACCGCAATACCCAACAATCCCATGCCCGAAGCAAGTACGTTTGCGGTCATTTTGCAAATACGAAGTCTCAATTGTTTTTTGTCTTCACTTTCTGCTTTCAATACCCGGTGTTCTGTTACGAATGAATTAAAAGTCTTTGCAATGTCATAGCAGTAATTCACAATTAGTGAAGGATTGTGGTCTGCAGCCGCCTGCTGTATGGTATTGCCGTATTGTTCCAGTAAAATAATCAACTCCTTTTCTAACGGAAGCAAAGGCGCATTTTCATTAAATATATATGTTCCATCAGGAGATTCATTTCTTAAAATAGCTTTTGCCCTTGCGTGAGAAAACTGCACGAATGAAGCCGTGAACCCATGAAAATCTATGCTCTCTTCCGGGTTAAACACCATTCTTTTTTTAGGGTCAACTCTCAAAATAAAAAATTTCAACGCGCCTAGCCCGATGGTATCGTACAGTTGCTTCAATTCGGCTTCTGTAAAATCTTTTACTTTTCCCAGTTCGGTTGTTTTTTGTTCCGCCACATGTATCATTTCATCTACAATATCATCTGCATCTACCACAGTACCCTCCCGTGTTTTCATTCGTCCAGAAGGCAGCTCCACCATGCCATAACTAAGGTGATGAATGCCATCCGACGAAGGCAACCCCAGTTTTTCACAGATCAGTTTTAATACTTTAAAATGATAGTTCTGCTCATCTCCCACAACATATATACTCTGGTCGTATTTGTATTCTTCATATTTCTGTACGGCAAGCCCAATATCCTGCGTAATATATACTGCGGTGCCATCTTTGCGCTGTACTATCTTTTCGTCTAACCCATCGTTAGTAAGATCAACCCACACACTGCCATCATCCTTCTGAATAAATACGCCTTTTTTCAAACCTTCTTCTACCAGTTTTTTGCCAAGAAGGTAAGTGTCGCTTTCATAATATATCTTGTCAAAATCACTGCCTATACGTTTATAAGTAACATCAAAACCTTTGTACACCCAACTGTTCATTGTTTTCCAGAGGGCTATCACTTCAGGTTTGCCTGCTTCCCAGTCCACCAGCATTTGCTTGGCGGCTTTCATAATGGGTGCTTCTTGTTCAGCATGTTCTTCCGACATTCCCTGCGCTTTTAAAACAGCCACTTCCTTTTTATGTTCATTCCCAAACAGCACATAATAATCGCCAACAAAATGATCGCCTTTGGTATCTGTGCTTTCAGGAGTAGCTCCATTGGCGTAACGCTGCCATGCTATCATGCTCTTACAAATATGAATACCACGGTCGTTAGCTATACAGGTTTTAACAACATCATAGCCATCTGCCTTTAAAATTTCGGCAACACTCCATCCTAAAAAATTATTGCGCAGGTGCCCAAGGTGCAAAGGTTTGTTGGTGTTAGGCGAAGAGTATTCTACAATAATTTTTTTGCCTCTTTTTTCTTTTTTGCCAAAGTTGATATCAATATAATTGTTGTTCAGCGTGTGGTTCCAATAACCATCTGCAATAGTCAGGTTTAAAAAACCTTTAATGATATTATACGCTGAAAATAAGCCTGGATTCTTTTGTAACAGTTCATCGCCCAGTTTTTTTCCTAAAGCATCGGGAGATTGTTTCAATGGCTTGAGCAGGCTGAAGAGCACTATCGTATAGTCTCCTTCAAATTCAGGCTTTGTTTTATTTACCTGGAAATCTTTGCTGCTCAGGGTTTGGCCATAACTATTTTCTAAAGCGTTAATTACTGCCGATTGTATGATTGATATAACAGACATCTCCAAAACTTTAAAGGAGTGCAAAAATAAGGATATGCGGCTTCAATCTTTTTTTTATGTTATTTTGAGGTATATTCTTTAACCAAAGCAATTCATGCGCCAATTGGATGTAAGAATATATATTCAAGTGATAAGAAATTTATGCAGATAATAGAAGTAAACAATTCCAATACAAAAAAATCCTTTCTTGACGTTGCCAGGCAACTTTACAAAGATGATCCTAACTGGATCTGCCCTTTAGACAATGATATAGAGGCTGTATTTGATCCTGCTAAAAACCATTTTCATCAGCAAGGAAAATGTATAAGATGGATATTGAAGGATGATAAGAACAATACCATAGGAAGGGTAGCTGCTTTTATAAATGAAAAGAAAGCTTACAGTTATGAGCAGCCTACGGGTGGTTGTGGTTTTTTTGAATGCATAGATAACCAGGATGCCGCTGATCTTTTATTTGATACAGCCAAACAATGGCTTGCTGCAAATGGCATGAAGGCTATGGATGGTCCCATAAATTTTGGTGAAAACGATATGTGGTGGGGATTATTAGTAGAGGGATTCCTGATGCCCTACTACGGTATGAATTACAACCCGCCATATTATAAAAGATTGTTTGAACGGTATGGGTTCGAACAATTGTTGGTGCAGATGTCGAACAGGATTGATTTGCTGAAGCCTTTTCCCGAACGGTTCACCAAAATAGCTCAATGGGTTGCAAAAAAGCCAGGATATACTTTTGAGCACCTGGATAGAAAACGATTTGACAAATACGCTGTTGATTTTAAGGAGATATATAATGATGCCTGGAAAGATTTTGAAAACTTTACGCCCATTTCAGACGTGACCATCCGCGAAACTTTTGAAAAGATAAAGATTATAATGGATGAGCACCTGATTTGGTTTGCATACGTAAATGGCGAACCTGCCTGCCTGGTTGTAATTGTGCCTGATACTAATGAATTAATTTATAATCTGAATGGCAAGTTGAACCTGCTGGGAAAACTGAAGTTCATGATTAATAAATTTACAAAGAAGAATAAAAGAATGCGGGCGATTATACTGGGTACAAAAGGTAAATTTCAAAAACACGGGCTGGAATCGGCACTCATTATAAAGTTGGGAGAATATGTGTTGCCATTAAACCAATACGAAGAGCTGGAATTATCGTGGGTGGGAGATTTTAATGCAAAAATGATTGCGCTTCATGAGGCTACCGGGGCTACTTTTTCCAAACAGCATATTACCTACAGGTGTTTATTTTAAAACTTTGCTATGATTACTTATCAAGTTGAAAATAATTTAAGTGTTGAAGATTTTGCACAGGTACTTCAGTCTTCAACACTCGCTGAACGCAGGCCAATGCAAGATGCAGAACGAATGCATAAAATGGTAGCGCATGCCAATATTATTGTCACTGCGAGAGATAATGGTAAAATAGTAGGTGTATCAAGGGCATTGAGTGATTTCTCCTTCTGTACATATCTTTCTGATCTTGCCGTAGACAAAAATTACCAACACCAGGGGATCGGCATCGAATTAATAAAACAAACAAAGCTGGCTGCCCCTCAAGCCAAATTGATTTTGCTGGCAGCTCCTGCCGCGGTTGATTATTATCCCCGCATAGGCATGACGCGCCATGAACACTGCTTTTATATAGACGATGTTAATGAATTACGATAACAGATCGCTGCTCCAGTGTCCTCCGGGCGGCAGTATGGTATATGATTGTTTTTGTGCATCCGCTTTTTGCGCAAATACCTGTGGGTCGGCGGTGTTAAAAGTAAACATATCATAATGGCAGGGAATAACGTGACGGATGTTTGTTTTTAAAGCAAGTTGCACTGCTTCCTCACAGTTAAGGTTACCCGCTACTTCTCTTGCCGGATCGTTACCATTGATGGGTAAAAAGGCAAGATCAATATTATAATCACTCAATATATTTTCCATTCCATCATACCACAATGTATCACCGCTATGGTATAGTGTCCATTTGCCAAACTGGATAATATACCCCATGTATTTACATCTTCCCTTTTCATCGCGATCTATAGTATTGTGCGCCGCGGCAATGCCTGTAAAAGAAAAATCGCCAAAAGTTACTTTTTCTCCTTCGGTTAATCCAGTTGCATAAGACGACTCTATTTTTACCCGCTCAGCCACAAAAGCTCTGTTTGCTTCGGGAATGACAAAATGAATTCCGGGGTTATTTTTAATAATGGGAATGAGTGTTTCCCCATCCAGATGATCGGTATGATTATGGCTGGAGCTCACAATCAAAATATCCTGCAATAAGCCCGGGTCAACTACGAGCTCGCTCATGCGGGTATGAGGTTTACGGGTTTCAGCATATTTTCGGGTAAGCGAATCCGATAGATAAGGATCAATTAATATTTTTTTCCCTTTCCATTGAATGAGATAGCCACTTTGCCCCAGCCACCACACATGAAAATGCCGGTCGTCTTTTTCAAAAGTCTTCACTTCCTGCAATAATGCTTCATTTTTTTTTACAGCAGTGATCATGTAATACAAGGTTTATGGTTTACAGTCTCACCTTTTCACTTCTCACATTTATCGTCTCATGTTTCACTATTACCCATTCACCCTCACAACGCTTCCCTTATCGCCTTCGCACCTTTCACCATATTCGTCAATTTCTGCCGCGATGCCCACCGGGCGGTTTGACTGAGACCGCAATCCGGCGCTACAGAAAGTTTATCGGCAGGAATATATTGCAGGCATCTTTTGATTCTTTCTTTTACATCATCCACTGTTTCAATATAATAATTCTTCACATCAATAATCCCCACGGCTACATTCATTCTTTTGGCAAAAACTTCCAGCAATTCAATTTCAGCGAATTCCCTGTTTGCCATTTCTATATGCACTTCGTTTACTTTCAGATCAAGAAAATCGGGTATCATTGGTTTGATGCTGCGGTAACCTACAGGCCTGCCTTTAAAATTACCAAAACATAAATGGGTTGATAAATTGCATTTCCCTACTACCGGCTCTACTGTTGCATTGAAAATTTTCGCGAATCTTTTTGTATCTTCTTTATAGGCGTAGCAACTCATGGAAGGTTCATCTACTGTAATTTCTGTACAGCCAGCGGCTACAAGATCTTCCAGCTCTTTTTGAATCATTGGCTGCAGGGCTTCCGTTATGGCGAACCTGTCTTTATATTGCTGGTTAGGCAATAATCTTCCACTCAATGTATACGGCCCGGGTACACTTGCTTTTAGTACAGGTCCGGCGGGTGCCAGCTTTTTTAATCTTAAAAATTCTTTTACAACTCCCAATCCATTTGGGGCGGTAAGCGTTTCCGTTATATTATGTTTGCCACGCTGATCATGCGCTGCAGGACCAAAACGCCTGCTCTCGGTTTCATTGGGAGATATACCTTTTATATATCCGTAAAAAGATAAATTGAAATCAAGACGGGTTTGTTCTCCATCGGTAATTACATCAAGTCCTGCACTAACCTGGTCGTGAATGGCCGCTATAACCGCGTCGTCAATCATTTCTTCTACATCTGCCGGACCAAAAACACTTAAATGTTGTGAACCAAATTCTAACCAGCCGGGAAAAGGGTAACTGCCTATTACAGTTGTTCTGATGGGTAATTGCATATCGTTTTTATTATTATTTTTTTCCTACATTTTGATATAGCGCGGCAAGCCGGTGCGCATGCTCGTCATACGCTCCTTCAAATAAAATTTTTGCTTTTTCATTGCCCACAATACAACCTGCTGTTAATACTTTAGGAGGATGGTTGGCTTCGGTCAGGCGCCTCGCTACATCTGCTTTTATACAATTCACCAGTAATGCACCTCCAACTGTTGATCCCGGCGCTACCGGCGTTTCCAACCCGGGAACATATACCATGGCGTCACCTGCCGGTGCGCCGGTATCTAAAATAAGATCAGAAAAATCGCCTAATTTTTTTCCATCTTTGCGCTTACTCACAGATGCGGATGAATGTGCCTGGGTTATAATAGAAACAACTTTGATTTTTTTCAACTGAAACAATTCAGCCATTTCTATTGGCACAATATTACAACCGCTTGAAGAAATAATAAGTGCGGTATCTAATTCATTTACATCAAAGTTGCGCAATATTCTTTCTGCCAGCCCTTCCACATTTTCAAGAAACATCGCTTGTCGTTGACCGTTAGCCCCTACCACCAGGTTATGAAACGTGAGCGATAATTCCACTATGGGATTAAAACCCGCGAAGGAGCCATATCTCGGCCACATTTCTTCTACCATTATGCGGCTGTGTCCCGAACCGAATACATGTACCATTCTACCTGCGAGTATACTATCTGCAAACCATGTTGCGGCCTGTTCAATTGCTGCTGACTGCGCTTCTACCGTAGTTACTATTGTTTTTGCACGACTCAGGTAGTCCTGTATAACACTCATGAATTATTTTTATGTTGTAAAGTTTTATGTAAAGCAAAACCAGCGGCGCCAACCGCGCCTGAATATTCATCAAACACAGCCTGTATAACAGGAGTGCGCGTGCCGGAATGATGCCATTCAAAGATATTCATAAACTCCGCAAGTGGATCAAAGAGGTCTTTGCCTGCACGTGCTATTCCTCCACCCAAAATAATCACATCGGGTGAAACAATATTTATAAAAGCGCATAAACTCACGGCAAGTTTTTTTACAGAATGTAACCACGTATATGTTGCCAGTTTATCCCCTTTTTTATAAGCCTGTAAAAGATCATAAGTAGAGGTAAACTTACCAAAGGAGCGGCGCTCAATAGTACATTCTCCAATCGCTTCTTCAAGACTTGCAGGCATATTAGTAACATCCCACGCATCACTGTCGGCATTCAGCATCACATGTCCCATATGTCCGGCTCTGTTTAGTAAGCCCTGGTGTAATTCGCCATTGATCATTATTCCCCCACCTACACCTGTACCCAACGTAAGCAGAATAATATTTTTATAAGCGCTGCCTGCGCCAAACGAAGCCTCTGCAATAAGTGCTGCATGTGCATCATTCAACACCCAGGTTGGAGTGTTTAAGTAATCGCTCCATTTAAAATGTTCAAGTCCTTGTAATCTGCCGGGCATAAGTACTATACAATCGTTGCTGTTGCCTGCAAGCCCGGGAGCCGATAAGCCAACAGGGATGGCAGCATCATTTGTTTTTTGCTTTAGTTGATGTAATAAACCGGCGATGTTGTGTTTCCAATCGTTTTCGGTATTGTCATTGGTAGGGCAACGCATTTCATGAAGGATATTTCCCTTGTCATCAATTAATACAGCTTTTATATTGGTGCCTCCTAAATCTATTCCTATAGCTGGCATATTTTTATTTTACTGGTTATTATATTGACCTTCACTTACCCCCCATCCTCCATCAACATATATTACCTGCCCCGTTGTAAATGTTGAGTAATCAGACATGAAATAGCAAGCCAGCCCATCCGTATCATCAGGCCGTCCAATTCTGCCACCATCTAATGGTTGTTTGGTTGTTATAAAATCAATAATGGCTTTATTACCTGCTGCTCTTTGCGCCATAGGCGTTTCTACCAATGCAGGCGCGATAGCATTTACTCTTATATTATTTTTGGCATAATAGGCGGCAATAGACCTGGTAAAACCAATAACCGCAGATTTACACGCAGCATAAGCATGTGTAGAGAAATGAACAGGAGAGGGGTAGTTCCCCAATACTGATCCCATATTCAGAATACTTCCGCCTTTATTGTTTTGTAAGAACCATTTAACCGCTGCCTGGTTAGAAAGCATTAAAGCAGTAAGATTAAGCTCAAATGTTTTATTCCATCCTTCCAGCGTTAATTCATGTAAAGGTCCATCCCCCATTTTTCTTCCGCTGCCACCTGCTACATGATATAACCCATCCAATGAACCAAACTTCTCCACGCAAAGAGCAATAGCATGTGCCGCAGTAGAGGGGTCAATGGCATTGCCGCAATAAGCAACCGCAGTATTGCCAAGCATCGCAGCAGCCTGGTTGCAACTGTTTTCATTTCTGCCAACTATTACCACATTAGCGCCTTCCTTAATAAATGCACTTGCGGCAGAAAATCCCATGCCTGTTGTGCCACCTATAATTACAATATTTTTATCAGTCAACCAGTCGTTAGCCATAATGTATAAATACAAATGAAGATAAACTAAAGTTTTAATTACCTTACATCTATAAGCAATCTCTACATATAAATATATTGTGATACAAAAAAGAAAATGATAAAAAAGCCGTTGTTATCTTCACCAATCTTTTGGCTTACGAATATATATTCAACTTTTTTTTACAGTCATGCGCGTTTTTAGTTTCAATTCATCTATTCTTATGACAAAACATTTTACAAAATATCTATTTCTTTTATTTGCGGTATTGCAGCTCTGGTCGTGTAATGAGCAGGAAAAACCCAAGCCTGTTGAAATTGTAAAAAAACCGGAGGAAATCAATAAGAAAACAAATGAGAACATCCGTTCTATTATTGGTTATGCCCAAACCAACAATAACAAAATAAACGACAGCACTTCTTTTACACAATTTGCTTTTGTAAAAAAATGGTATGAAGCCAGGGATTCCTTTCGTACATGGAGCAACGAAAAGCAATGGTTGCCACTGGCCGATTCCCTGTTTGGTTTTATAAGGAATAGTGAACAGTATGGATTGTTTCCGGCCGATTATCATTTTGTACAATTGAAAGCCATACACCAGGCTTTAAAAAAAGATTCAACAGCAATGCTGGATGCTGCTTTGTGGGCAAGAGCAGACGTTATGTTTACGGATGCCTTTATGCAGATAGCGAGAGATTTAAAAATAGGCAGAATTGAACGCGATAGTATTACGCTACGGAAGGATACGTTGTTAACTGATTCATCAGGCATAACACTTTTGCAAAAAGCCCAGCAACAGAAGCAACTTACGCCAGTATTTGAATCATTAGAACCTGCTTACGCTGCATATTATGAAATAAGGCATGCGCTAAAGGGATTTCTTGATACCATGAACCGAAAGGAATTTACTTATGTATCGTATCCATTTGAAGACTCACTGGAATTTATAACTCAATTGCAGCGCCGGTTATTTGAAGGTGGATATATTGATTTTGACAATAAGCCGGCAGATACCGCGAGCCTGGCTGCTGCTGTAAGAAAATTCCAGGAAGAGAAAGGCCTTAAGGTTGATGGAAAAGCCGGTATAGCTGTAGTAAGTAAACTGAACAATACCGATGTAGAAAAATTCAAGAGAATAGCCATTAACCTTGACCGCTACAAACAAATGCCAGACAGTATGCCTGTGCGGTATGCTTTGGTAAATCTTCCGGCTTTTCAACTTCGTGTGTGGGATACTGATACGCTCAGACTGGAGTCAAAAGTTATTGTGGGCAATCCCAAAACAAGAACCCCATTATTAACCAGCGAGCTTACCAACTTTATCATATTTCCGCAATGGACGGTTCCTCAGAGCATTATTTTTAAAGAGATGCTGCCTAAAATTCAAAAAAAGGTGGAGTATCTCGATAAAGAAAACCTGATGGTAGTTGATAAAAACGACAGTATTGTTGATCCGCACACTGTTAATTGGTTCAGGCTGAATAAAAACAATTTCCCTTACCAGTTAAAACAAAGAGAAGGCGATGACAATTCTCTTGGCGTAATTAAATTTAATTTCAGGAATAAATACAGCGTATACCTGCACGATACCAATGCCAGGGGATTGTTTTCCAGGAAAGACAGGGCCCTCAGTCATGGGTGTGTGAGAGTACAGGAATGGCAAAAGTTGTCGAAATACCTTGTAAAAAATGATAGCCTCCGGTACAAACCTGATACGCTGGCTGCCTGGATGAAAAGAAAGGAAAAGCATATGATTTCCTTTTCGCGCCGAACCCCCATTTTTATCCGCTACATTACCTGTGAAGTAAAGGAGGGCAACCTTGTTTTGTACGATGATATTTATGCTGAAGATAAAATGGTGAGAGAAAAATATTTGTACAATAGAAAAGTATTATATACGTTATAGGTCTGGGTTTTGTAATTGATTTATGGTAAATATGTAGAAGAATTACGACTTATAGCAAAGCCTGTTGACATCTATGAAACAACTTTTACCGCTTCTCACGCTCTTATTTCTTGCCTGTGCTTCATTGGCTGCGCAACACACAGCTAAGAAGCATCATAATGCTGTTGCTTCAAATGTAAAAAAAGGCACAGCAAGTTATTACGCCCAAAAATTTCAGGGAAAAGTGATGGCCAATGGCCAAAAGTTTGATCAGACAAGGCTTACTGCCGCTTGTAACATACTTTCTCTTGGAACATGGGTTAAAGTAAGCAACCTTCGAAATAAAAAATCCGTCATTGTTCAAATTACTGATAGAATGCACCCTAAAAACAAGCGGCTTATTGATGTTTCAAAAGCCGCTGCAAAGCAGTTGGGGTTTCTAAACAGGGGACTTGCCAAAGTAGAGGTAGAAGTACTGGAAAACCATCAGAAGGAAGATATTAAATAAATAAATATTTTTTGCATTTATATTCAACCATTTACCTTTGTAAAACTTTAATCAAATTAAACATTTTATGAGAAAACCACTATTAGGTTTGCTAGCGGCATGTATGCTAACTGCTGCTGTCGCACAGGAGAACGCTATTAAGAATCCTTACAAGAAAAAACCAGCTATCGGTTTTGCTTTCACGTTTCACGATTTTCAAACTGCCCAGGATTTAAAGAACACTTCCCTTAACCAGGTATTGAAAGATAAACAATGGTATAAAACAGGTCGCATGAGTCCCGGTCTGTCTTTGTCTTATTTCCAGGGGCTTACTGACCATTTAGATTTCATGGCACGGTTAGGAGGTACTTTTGTAAGTTACCCCATACCTAACAAAACTCAGAGCGGTAATGACAAATTACTTGCAGAATTAGATGCAAACGTTAATGCTAAATTACTAAGCGATAAATACTGGGTATCTCCCTATCTTACCGCTGGTATTGGAGCTTCTCATTGGGATGGATATTTTGGAGCTTATGTTCCTTTGGGAGTAGGTATCCAGATTAACCTGCTTGATCAGGCGTACATTAATCTCAATGCGCAATATCGTGTTGCTGTAACTGATGCTACTGCTGCCAATCATCTTTTTTACAGCTTTGGCGTAGCCGGTTCGTTGTTTGATAAAAAAGAACCAAAGGTTATTCCCCCACCTCCACCACCAATGCCGCCTGCTGATACCGATGGCGATGGTGTAATTGATTCTTTAGACGCATGTCCTGCTGTTGCCGGTTTAGCTCAGTTTAACGGATGCCCCGATACAGATGGCGATGGCATTCAGGACAAAGAAGATAAATGTCCTAATGTAAAAGGGTTGGCAAAATATAATGGTTGCCCTATACCAGATACTGATGGTGATGGAATAAATGATGAAGAAGATAAATGCCCTAACCAGGCGGGTGTTGCTAAATATCAGGGTTGCCCTATACCAGATACTGATGGTGATGGTGTAAATGATGATGAAGATAAATGTCCTGCTTTGGCTGGACCTGCAAGCAACCAGGGTTGTCCTGAAATTAAAGAAGAGATTAAGAAGCGCATTGATGTTGCTGCTAAAAATGTATTCTTTGCAACAGGAAGTGCTAAATTGCTTGCTAAATCTAACAAATCATTAAATGAAGTTGGAAAGATTTTGAAAGAAGATCCAAATCTTAAATTAGATATCGAAGGTCATACTGATAATACAGGTAAACCAGACAAGAACCAGGTATTGAGTGAAAGCAGAGCAAAAGCCGTGTTAGACTATCTTACCACCAAAGCTGGCGTAGATCCAGGTAGATTAGTTTCTGCAGGCTTTGGACAGGATCAGCCTGTAGCGGATAATAAAACTGCTGCCGGTCGTGCTAAAAATCGTCGTGTAGACTTGAAATTGCACTATAACTAATTATAATTCTTTCTCTGCCTTTTAAAAGATCCTGGCTTTATGCCGGGATCTTTTATTTTCTTCCAGGCTTAATGGCACTAAAAAAGGTTATCACTATTTGATAACCTTTGAGTAATTCACGTTGTAGTTAATACTATTATCTGTAGCCAACCATACCGCTGGTAGCTTTACAACCACCTCTGGATGCTGTGCATGATGTAAATGTTGCACCTAAAACAATAACGAGCATAATAACTGCAATAACCTTTTTCATTTTAATTTCTTTTTGGGTAATAAAATAACATTTCAAGCACGGAGCTCGTAGGAGTAGGAAATAATAAGGTTATTTTTCGAAAGGGGAATTGGAAAAAGCTGTAGTAGTAACAGTGCAGTACAAAAATGCAAAGTATATGCCAAACAAACAAGTGCAAAAGGTTAATTGTTTTAAGATAAACATTAACGTATTTTGGTAAGGTGGTATTTATCAATAATTTACATTTTTATTAAGCATTTATCATGTTCATTTCGGAATGGAAATTAACAATTGTCAATTAAATGCGGTTGTTGCAGAAAACTACCCATATTGGAAGGAGATTTGCCTTGTGGAGAGGTACGTTTATAAAATCAAAATAGAAATTTTCATCATAATTTTCCGAAGTTTGCCAAGTTTATCATAACCTTGTATCATGCCATTACAACTCACACGACCACTGGCTTTTATTGATTTAGAAACGACCGGTGTAAATCTTGCATCAGACCGCATTGTAGAAATAGCGATTGTAAAATTGCAGCCCGATTATACAAGGGTAGTGAAAAGGAAATTGATTAATCCGCAAATGCCTATACCAAAATCATCTTCAGATGTACATGGTATAACCGATGAAATGGTGAAAGATGCGCCTTCTTTTAAACAGGTAGCTAATGAAGTAAGACAGTTTTTAGACAATTGTGATCTTGCGGGATACAATTCAAACCGGTTTGACTTTCCAATGTTGGTTGAGGAGTTTTTAAGAGCGGGTCTTGATTTTGATATATCTGATAAACATATGCTTGATGTTCAGAAAGTATATCATATGATGGAGCCACGTACTTTGAGCGCTGCTTATAAATTTTATTGCGAAAAAACCCTTGATAATGCCCACACTGCGGAAGCGGATGCCGCTGCGACATGGGAAGTATTAGAATCGCAATTACAAAAATATCCCCAACTGGGTAATACAGTTGAATCTGTGGTAAAGTTTTCCGGTCACGAACAAATTGTTGATTTTGCACGGAGGTTTATTATGGAAAATGGCAAAGAAATCTTTAATTTCGGAAAACATAAAGGCCGTGCCGTTACAGAAGTGCTGAAGTTAGAGCCACAATACTATGATTGGATGATGAAAGGTGATTTTGCCATGCATACTAAGCAAAAGCTCACTGAAATACTAAACCGGTCGCTGTTAAAGAAAGCGTAAAATGATTTTTGAAAATGTTTGAATGTAAGGATAAGGTAATTTTATAGTTCAAAATATAATATCCCGTTGGAAAAACTTGTCATAATACCTACATATAACGAGAGTGAAAACATAAAGCTCATTCTGCTGGCGGTACTGGATATGAAGCTAAATTTTCATGTACTTGTGGTGGATGACAACTCTCCTGATGGAACGGCCGATTGCGTAAGATCATTACAGCATTTATATCCCAATCAATTATTTCTTGAAGTTCGTACAGGCAAACAAGGCCTAGGTACTGCCTATATACATGGCTTTAAATGGGCTATACATCATGGTTACAAATACATTTTTGAGATGGATGCCGATTTTTCGCATGCTCCCTCCGACCTGGAAAGGTTATACCAGGTTTGCAAAGAAAAAGCGGATGTGGTTGTTGGCTCGCGTTATGTAAAAGGTGGACAGACTGTTAACTGGGAATGGAAAAGAAATATTCTTTCAAAAGGCGGCGCTTTATATACCCGCATGCTTACCTGGATGCCGGTTAAAGACCCTACCGCAGGTTTTGTTTGTTATAAAAAAGAAGTACTGGAAACTATCAATTTTGATGAGATCAACTTTGTAGGGTATGCTTTCCAGATAGAAATGAAATTTGCCGCCTGGAAACTGGGGTTTAAAGTAATTGAAATACCTATCACCTTTATTGATCGTAAATTCGGCACTTCAAAAATGAATAAGAACATAGTGAAGGAAGGAATTTTAGGTGTACTCAGAATTCAATGGCAGAGTATGTTTAAGAACTATCGCCGTAAAGTTCGTAATAATTTTGTGCAGTTATCCTCACATCGTCACGCTGAAGCAATAAACTGATCGTTATACTGCGGTATAAGATTTTCCCCGATTGCATTTTAAGTCAACATTTATTGTAATGAAGAAGGCATTACTGTCTTTGCATATAGCTGTTTTTCTTGCTGGCTTTACAGGTATATTAGGCAGACTGATTACCCTAAATGAAGGCTTATTGGTTTGGTGGCGCATACTCATTACGGTAATTACATTAGTTATCATATCTTTTGTTAGAAAAGAAAGCAGAAAAATAAGTAGGCCTGTACTTTTAAGAATATTTGGAGTGGGAGCGCTGGTGGCTTTACATTGGGTGTTTTTTTACGCGAGCATTAAATATGCAAATGTGTCAATAGGGCTCGTTTGTTTTTCCGCCATTGGTTTTTTTACAGCTTTTTTTGAGCCGTTTATTATGCGCAGGCGGTTAGATTGGATGGAAGTAGTGTTAGGCTGCATTGCCATATTAGGTATAGCGCTTATTTTTCATTTTGATGAAAGGTATAAAACAGGCATAATACTGGGAATCATTTCATCATTGTTTGCTGCATTGTTTCCTGTGTATAATAAAAAACTGCTCATGCATACTACGGCTGAAACGCTTACTTTTTATGAGCTCACAGGTGGGCTGATAGTGTTGAGCATGTTTATGCCATTTTATTTGCATTTTTTCCCCGCTCCACATTATATACCTTCAGGTTCCGATATGCTTTGGTTGTTGGTATTAAGCTGGTTTTGCACTGTAATTGCGTTTAACCTGTCAGTTAGTGCGCTTAAAAAAATTTCTCCTTTTACTGTTTCACTCAGCTATAACCTGGAACCATTGTATGGAATTGTTCTTGCGTTTGTGTTATATAAAGAAAATGAATTTCTCGGACCTTCCTTTTATTGGGGATTGATGCTCATATGCCTTACTGTTTTTATACAAACCTATCGCTTATATAAAGCCCGTACTTAGAAGG
>JBGALP010000018.1:0-36788 GCA_044223805.1 Agriterribacter sp. | reverse complement strand
ATGATTGAGGAAAATAATTGCATTCAACAAAGGAACAAATTAATTAAGCCGGCAGATACGGAGGTATTACTTTTCGCTTTATCGCTCGTGTCTCTTTTGTGGCGATTCTATACATAAACCCTTTGCCTCAAACCTGCGGGATTACTATCTTCGCTGTAAACAATAATACATGGCGTCCAACGACCCGCTGCATGGCAAAACACTTGAAATGATTCTTAAAGAACTGGTGCACCATTTTGGCTGGGAAGATCTTGGAAATATGATAAGAATTAATTGTTTTATCAGCAACCCCAGCATCAATTCTTCATTGAAGTTTTTACGCAAAACACCCTGGGCAAGAAAGAAGGTAGAAGATCTATATGTACGCTCCATGACCTGATTATCTCTAACGTTATTCTTTTTTATTATTCTGTTCTTAATCCCAAATCGGATTGAATATTTATAGGATATGGGTGCCGAGCGATATGCGCCCCCTTAGTCGTCGCATATCCCTTTTTTCTTTATCTATATGCATTGGAATCCTTCAGATTCACACCCTTATTTTTAATCCAACAAAGATTACCTATTTACAGAAATGAGATGATGATTTAATTGGGGTGCTCTCATCAATTGAGCTACGGATTAAAATAGAGGCAAATACAAAAAGAGCATTTGCTCTTTATGTGTGACCGCGTTAGCATTCAAACCTGAAACCTGTCGAGCTTTGTTGATGCAAGTATGCAATGCGGTCCTCAACACCCTGGCAGACCTGAACTGATCCCTGTATAAATTTTCCAGGAACTTAGTAACTTCGCGCATTGATAATGCTAGAACTATGCTGTTTCGCAGAATAACCTGTATTTTGCTTTTACTGATTTTTCTTTTCAACCTGTTTGGCTACAGGATAGTTTTGCATTACTGGAAACAAAGTGAAAATCAGTATTCTTCAACAAAACCCGACGATAGAAAATACGAAGACAGCGACCTCGTTGAGATTAAAATTCCATTAAGAATTGCATACATTAAAGACAGCGATGCATTTGAATATATTGATGGTGATATTGAATACAATGGAAAACATTATAGCTATGTTTCAGGCGAAATAGCTGGAGATATTTTGATAGTGCGGTGTAAGCCGAACCTGGCAAAAACAAAATTCCAGTCTGATAAAGATGCATTTTTGAGCATGATTGATGGTCTTGAAAAACAAACTTCATCTAAAAAAAATAGCGAATCCAACCCGCGGCCACTCTTTAAAGCAACCGGAGATTATATTTTAGAATGTACGGGGCATTCTTTGAGTCAACCTTCACTCCTGACGTTTACTTACGGATCAAAACCAGCCCCGGCATTGGGAACAATGGCGATCAGTGTTCCCTGGCAACCCCCGGATGGAAAATTAGTGTAATTCAACTAATGCTATTCACAATCATTTACCAGGATAAATAATCCATAGATCTGGCATTGTAATAAAATGCTGCGGAGCTATTGGCAACTGAGGTGGATTGTGAACTAATATTTTCATACGATTAAATAGTTTCATAAACAAGGTGCATTCCAAATTGTCGCAGGCGGGTGAGACTGACCTGTATGGGTCGCTGCCGGTCGGTGTCTTCACCGAACGGAAAAATATGGTCAGCGACAATTTAGAATGTGGCCATAAAAAACATTATTACAACATGAAGTATGTATTCATTTGTATACTTTTTGTGATGCAACATTTCCGAATGAGTGCTCAGGAAAAGTCATCCGATTCTTTAAACGTAAAATCCCTGGACAGCATATTAATTACAAGTTACCTCAGGCAGGAAACGCTGCAGAAGCTCCCATCGCAACAAGGAACTTATTTATTCAATGGCAAAAAATCAGAAGTTATACAGCTTTCGCAGGTAGATGCCAATTTTGCTGATAAGACTGCAAGACAGGTTTTCGCAAAAGTGCCGGGTATATTTGTTTATGACATGGATGGTGCTGGCAACCAGGTTAACATCAGTGCACGTGGGTTGGATCCACACCGCGGTTGGGAATTTAATATCAGGAAAGATGGCATCATCACCAACTCTGATATGTATGCCTATCCGGCCAGCCACTACAGCGCTCCTTTTGAAAGTATAGACCATATTGAACTGGTTAGAGGAACCGGCTCACTACAATATGGTCCTCAATTTGGAGGCATGCTGAATTATGTAAGTAAACAGGGTGATTCAACAAAACCATTCAGTTTTGAAAGCGTAAATACAGCAGGTTCATTTAAGCTACTGAGTAGTTATAATGCCATTGGTGGAAAAGTTGGAAAGTTTAAGTATTATGCTTACCTGTATAAAAAATCGCGGACGGGTTACAGAGATAACGAACACACCGATTCAGAAGCAGAGCGTATTGCCATCACTTATGAACCAACTGATAAATTTTCTCTGCAACTGGAATGGTCAAGATCCGAATATCTTTACAGGATCCCGGGGCAATTAAACGACAGTATGTTTT
Source organism: Agriterribacter sp. (assembly GCA_044223805.1). Taxonomy (GTDB): domain Bacteria; phylum Bacteroidota; class Bacteroidia; order Chitinophagales; family Chitinophagaceae; genus Agriterribacter. Next base: position 34,325 of record JBGALP010000018.1, on the reverse strand, counting down.
ATGCCGATCCAAAACAGGCGAGCCGCTCCCGCAATTATTTTAATCCTGATATTCATGTACCCTCTGTTGTATTAAACTGGAAGATTACACCACTTACAAAAATAGAATTTAAAACATCTGCAGTACTTGGCAGACGAAACAGCGTGATGTTTGATAAAGCTACCAATATAAAAGATACCATAAACACGTCTACTATGCAGTATAATAACCGGCAGGTTGATATTGACCGGTTCAACAGTTATACATCAGAGCTGAGAGTGTTACAGAATTATTACACGGGAAAAAGAGCACACACCCTTGTGGCAGGTATACAGTATATGAATAATGATCTGCATCGTAGGCAACTGGGCAAGGGAACTACAGGAAGTGATTTTGATCTCTCGCTGGTAGAACCAGGATGGGGTCGTGACCTTCATTTAAAAACACAAAATGTGGCAGTATTCGCGGAAAACAATTTCGAGCTATTAAAAGGGCTTACTGTAAATGCAGGCGTGCGGGTAGAAACGGGTAAAAGCAATATGAGTGGAACGATGACTTATTATCCTGAAAATGAAATTCCATTATCTATTAAACACAGCTTCCCTTTATTTGGTGCAGGAATACAATATAAGGTTACGCAGGATATGGAATTGTATGCAGGCTGGGCGCAAGCTTACCGCGCTATGGCTTTCAAAGATCTTATTCCTGTTTCAATGTATGAAAAAATTGATCCCAATATTGCAGATGCCAACGGATATAACGCGGAGCTTGGATTTCGTGGTCATTGGAAATTTCTGAAATGGGACGTGAGTGGTTATCTCGTGCAATACAACCATCGTTTTGGAACATTATCGGAGACAGATGCTAATGGGCAAGCTTATATTTACCGCACTAATATCGGAAACTCATTTACAAAAGGCCTGGAAATATTTTTGCAAGGCGACTGGCGGCTTGGAGTCCGTTCAGCGATCTCTGTATTCACCTCTACCGGGCTAACTGATGCCCGTTACCACAAGGCTGTCATAAAATGGGGCAATGATAATATTGATATTGATGGCAATAAAGTAGAAAGCACACCCACAGTGATTACCAGGAACGGAATCACTTACCGCTATCGGAGAATCAGTATTTCAGGGTTGTATAGTTATACTGCCAGTTCATTCGCAGATGCACTTAATACCGTACAACCCAATGTAACCGGTTCAGTAGGACTTGTGCCTTCGTACGCTATTGTTGATCTGAATGCTACATGGCATCTTACCAGCAATATAGATGTACGGTTGAATTTAAATAACCTCACCAACAAAAAGTATTTTACCAAACGTCCAACTTTCTATCCCGGACCCGGTGTGTGGCCATCAGAAGGAAGGAGCTTTAATACAGTATTTGCAATCAGCTTATAATTTCCGGCTATGCACCCTGTTGACGGAACATTAGCCCACCTTAGCATGTGATGAGAATCCAATCAGTATATTAATACATGAGGTTGCCTTGCGCGGCAAAACAACCTCATGTATTAATTTTAAAATTTGTAACGCGCTTACCTTTTTTCATCCATCAGTTTTTGCTGATATTTTTGGGGATCAGTAAGAAATTTTTCTTTGCAGGATTGACTACAAAACCCGACAACCTTACCTGCCAAAGAAATGGTGTTCTCTGCATCATCCGCTATCCGCATGCCACACACAGGGTCTGTATGCATTGAAAGCCGGGTAACGGTAACAGTGCCTGGCTTACTTGCAGCAGGAACAGGATCAAATACCTCTTTACTAATATTCTGGCTTTCCAATTGTTTATAATATACACGGTGATTTTCTGTCCATGCTATAACGATGCCGCTTTTGCTGTATGCAGTAACTACCGGGTAAGCAGCATGTGCAGCTTTTGCTGTGATGTCTGCTGTAAATATTTTTCCGCTCTGTATTTTATCCGTTACAATCCTGCTGTAGACGGAATCGGCTGCTCTTACATTTTCACTATACACAGCTATTCTTGCCCCGTCGGATAAGACACATAGCTGTATGTTTCGACCATCAGGCGCCAACTGTTTTTTTTCAACCATTACGTTCTTGTTATTTAGTTCACCGTAGTAAACTCCGTTTAAAGAACCACCCGTAAACCACACAGTATAGGTTTCGCTTGGGGTACTTACCAAACCCGGACCATTGTGAGGGCAACCATTTATATTCCAATGATCCTGGCTAAATGAAGTTGGAGCGCTGAATGCCCGTCCATTATTTGATGAGGTGCTGATAGAGATATCCCTTATAGAATCATTGATAATATCACGGTACACTATACTTACCTTATTATGTGCATTTGCCGCGATGGCAAGCCTGCAACATTCACAGGCAAGAGAGTCAACCAATACTTCATTGGCAAAACCTTTTTGCTTATCCGTACTTGCAAACTTTACCGGTCTGCCGCCCTTTTTATAATTGTATGTCTGATCGAGCCAGCACGCTCCTATCTCTCCATCACTTAGTCTTGTAATAGCGGCGAACGAATGACTGTTGGCTGAAGCCGTGTCTGAATGAACATTTGCAGGCTGTGTCCATGTCTTTCCTCTATCAAAAGATTGCATGTATCTAACCTGTCCCGCCCATTGGTTTTGCTTCGCAGGCAAAGAAGTTTCATAAACGGCAACAATACCACCATCACTTTTAAAAGCAACTTTTGGCATACCTTCTTCATGAAGACTTACATTTTGCTCAATTGGGATATCAACCGCCGAAGAAAATTTTCTTTCGACAATATCGAAAAAAGATAAGTAGAAAGATTTCTTTCCTGCATTGTCAGTTTCGCACCAGGATATAACAGGATTATTTTTTTCATCTGATGTTAAATATACACACATGGCGGATCGTGAGGTATCAGAAATACAAACGGGCAGATTTGGTTGTACTGCTTCATTGTTGCCCCCAGAAGTACACGACGCTACAAAAACAATTGTTATTACTATAAAAAAATAGTTTCTCATTTGAAGTCGTATTTAATTTTTAATCCTCCGTAATAGTTGATGCCCGGGGAAGGGTTATAAAATTGAGGTGGCACTCCATTGGCATCAGCATTGTACAAAATCAATGAGCTGTAGTGCGTATTCGTCATATTATTTACACCAGCCGAAATATCAAAGCCAAGGCGTCCTGCACTTATCCGGTAACCAAGTTTTATATTCAGCAATGAGTACGCATTGGAATAGTAAGTATTGGCATCATTTAAAGGAATCTTATCATAGTAATAATATAAAACATTAAAATATACGCCATACCTTGCTTCCACATCAACGCCTGCCGCAATACTGTTTGGCACAACACCCGTTACATGTTTTCCTGAATTATCCGCGTCAACTACTGAATAAGAATTCCAGTCAAAGGTTTGCGTTTTGTAATCTTTGAATTTATAGTTATTATAGGTATAGCTTATCCAGGGCTTCAGTAACGATACCACCGAGGATTGATCGTTTGCAACTACATATGAAAGCATCAGTTCTAATCCTTTCTGGTTTGTCAATCCTGCGTTTTTATAAGCAGTTGTTCCATTAGGTCTTGCTATAGGAACAATTGCATTTTTTAAGAACATCTGGTAAGCCGTAATATCAAAATTCAATCTGCTCTTTAACACATTTCCTCTTAAACCTACTTCGTAGTTTTTACCGTCTTCAGGTTTAATGCCTTTATTGAGCGTGCCATCATAATTATTGATCTCCCAAACCGGTGGAGGAGAATACCCATAACTCATGCTGGCGTGAATAGCGAGATTATCTCCGATTTCTTTTACCAGGCCGATACGTGGCGATATTTTAACCGGGAACTTCAAAAGGCCTGAATAATCTACGTGTGCAGAATCCCTGAATAAATCCAGGATATCATATGACAGGCGTGTATAGCTTGCTCCAACAGTAAGGAAGATCTTGGAAGGCAGATCAAATTCCGCCTGGGCAAAAAGCATTTTTGATCTTGACATAACGATATCATTCTGATAGAGTGCTCCAGCTTCGGGCCATGTTCCCGGGTCATCATTCACTACAGTAAAAGTATTCTCAAACTGATGTTGGTATTGATATTCACCACCTACACTGAAACGACTTTTGATATTGCCTAACCTGGGTGAAAAAACAAACTTTGTTCTTGCCCCATAACCTACCATGCTTTCTTTAAAATAACCATTGTAATAAATGCTTGAACCAAATGGATGATCATAAGTCTGAAAATTTCCATACACACTTGTAGTGTTAGAAAATATATCACTGAAACGATAAGTTTGAGAAGCGCCGAGCGCAGTGGCATCGTACTTTTTTACCGATATCTTGTTGTCTTTATTATAGTGTACTGCCTGTCTTGGCATAGAGTCAGCCTGTGCTTTAGTTAATCCGCCTGCAATTCCAAGACTTCCTGTTACATGCGTTACAAAAAAATTCAGGCTTCTTTTTTCGCTTGGAAAGTATTGTGAAAAAAGATTTATCACATCCTTATTGCCCCAGTTGTTTTCGCGGTAGCCGTCATATCGCTGACTTACCACATTGGCAGCGAGATTGAAGTTGTCTCCGGCTGTTTTATACGATGCCTGGAATCTGCTAAAACCGTAAGAGCCGCCTGTATATCCAGCTTCGAGTGTGTTTTGACCATAATTAGCCTGTGTATTCTTAACAAGCAAAACACCTCCATTGCCAGCTCCATACATACTTCCTGAAGGTCCCTTCAATACTTCCATTGAACCAATCAGCGCAGGATCAAAGTCTATACTTTTTTGCGCAGTGCCATCCGGCGAAGAAAGCGGTATGTCATTCCAATAGATTCTCACATTGCGCACACCCCATGGATTATTTACCAAACTGCCACGGATAGAAATGCGATAATTTCCCGCTGAGTATGCCTCCATTTTTACTCCGGGAATGGTATTCACAGCGGTCATAACATCCATATTGTCGCCACGTTGCAGTTCTTTTGATTTTAATACTGCTATAGATCCTGCTGTTTCCAAAAGTTTGCGGTTGTTGTCATATCCGGTTACCGTAACTGTACTAAGGTTGGTATTACTGCTACTTAATGCTATATTTAAAAACTTCAAGTTTGTGGTTACTTTTAACTTCTGTGTTTCGTAGCCAACAAATGAAATAATAACCATATCGTTTCCAGGTGACATAGGTATTTCAAACTCACCTTTTTCAGAAGCTGTTGCTGTTGACTTGCCAATTTTTATAGTCGCACCCGGCAAGGCTTCGCCTGTTTGCTGGTCGCTAACACGACCCCTTAAGTTGGTTTGGGCGAAAGAAGAAATAACAGAAAAAATCAAAAACAGGAATAAAATATTTTTCATTGTAGAATGATATAAAATAAGTGATAGTATGATACACATGACAATGCATACCGTATAGGCCTGCATTAAAAGCCTATGAATGCATGTACATATTTTGATGGGAGAATAACTAACTTACTTTAAAGCAAATATCCGGGAGGACGAAGTAAAGGAATGGAACGATCTATTGGATTGCCTGACCCTCCGTTAGTATAGGTCATTATTTCTGTTGATAGAAAAGAAGATGTATAGTCAGCGAAAAAAGATCGGGAAGATAGCACCTCATTCTTCACAATCTTCATTTCAGGTGCAGGGCCGTTTTCTTTTTCCTGTTCCCGCTGTATTTTTTTCATTAGCTGGCATTTGCCGTTGCAATGCATGAGCGGGCGTGCTTTATTTTCACAGCGTTTGACATACTCTTTTTTTTCAACTTCATAAGTAAAATAGTAGACCGCCTGACTGAAGGTCTGAAGAACAAAACAAAGCGTCAATATGGTAGTAAAAGCTTTTAACAATTGCAGCGAAAGTAAATTAAAAAATGAAACTGAACTTTCATTACGCAAAAAAATCTCAGAAGGTGTGTGAAATTTTTAGTTCTGAAATTAAAACTTTTCCGGAGTAAAATGGGTCTCAATAAATATGATGCGAGATTTAGGGTGGTATAAATGAAACTAATCAATAAGCGCTGGTGTTTCAGTGGGATTCAAATGAACCTTGTTCCACTAAACAAATTGCGGGCGAAAAAAATACACAATCCATAATGCTCAACCTTGAATTGTCTAAACCTTTTAAGTTGACTTACCAACCTAATTAGTGAAATCTATTTAAAGACTGATACACTCGCTGACATTCACTTCAGAAAAATCACGATTCACTCCATGATTTCAACGGGTCGTCGGTAAACATGAAAATGAAAGTTGCTTAAAGTCTTAAACTTGTAAAAAATTTTTTAAACCTGCTTTTTTCATCCTCAAATAATATGTCATATGCTTAAAAAAAATCAACTGCTTAAAAAGATTGCAGTATTATTTTCCTTTGCGTTACTGACTCAAAGCTGCAACAAGTTTAAAGACTATTTTCCTCACGGCGGCGGAACAGAAAAACTAACCATCGCCGTTATTGTTGCACAAACCCCCGACTATAGTTTACTGAAAACCGCTTTACAAAAAACCGGTCTTACACAGGCACTAAACCAGCCAGGCACTTTTACTGTTTTTGCACCAGACAATAAAGCCTTTGCCGCAGCGGGTTTATCGAATGCGGAAGCAATAGACAAATTGCCTGTTGATGTACTGAAAAACATTTTACTGTATCATGTATTAGGTTCAAAAATTACCGCTGCTCAAGTTCCATCGGCCGAAAACACACCTGTTAATACCCTTGCAGGTAAGGAGGTTTTTGTAACAAAAAAAGATGGTAAAGTATTCGTTAACGGCGCCAGGGTTGTAAAGGCTGATGTGATGGCATCTAATGGTGTAATACATGCCATAGATAAAGTATTGATGCCACCAACCGGTAATATCGTAGCGCTTGCTGCGGCTAACCCAGACTTCACCTATCTTGTTGCGGCTGTACTTCGCGCCAGTGAAGGATCAACAGATGTAGCTGCCTTATTATCAGGTGCCGGACCATTAACGGTATTTGCGCCGACTAACAAAGCCTTCATACAGGCAGGCTTTGCGACCATTGAAAGCATTAAAAAGGCTAAACCCGATGATCTTACACCCATCCTTGCTTATCATGTGGTGAGCGGTCGGGTATTTTCTTCAGCGCTGGTTAACAATGCGATGGTGCCAACCTTGAACGGTGAAAAAGTAACCATTAAACTTTCAACCAACAAAGCAAAGGTGAAAGGCAATGGTAATACTACTGCTTCAAATATTGTTACTACAGACCTTGTCGCCGATAATGGTGTTGTGCATGTGATAGATCAGGTTTTATTACCTTAATGTTGGAATATGTATATGCTGAAAAACCTGGCTGGTATGTATTGCCGGCCAGGTTTCTTTAATATGAATAGTGAGGATTTGATCGGTACTAAGCTTACAGTATTATTCACGCTTCTGGCGCAGGTTTCGTAGGGAGGATAATATGGCTTAGCCAGACCTGTGCCTGAATATTACTTGTCTTTGCGGTAAGGGTTTTGATTTTTCCATTGCAATAAGCAATAGTTACGATCGACTATATATAAGAAAAAAACAACTTATATCCTTCTGCTCAGCCAACGTAGAGTCGCCAGCCAACACACAAGGCTACTCGCAGGTAGACTCTTCAGTGAATTAAAAATTAATGATATTTCTTGCGTATGCATTAATTTTAGATCAACCTGTTAAGGTCAATGTTCAGACCTGCTTCTTTAATCTCTTTAAATAACATGATTTTCCAAGCTCCACCACTATCAACACCAATATAAACAATACCATTAAAATCAGAAGGCAGTTCAATATCATCTTTGATAATAGCTGCAACATTAGTTCGTCCAAGTTTACCAATGAAATAGCCTAGTTCAAAGACTACATTTTGCCTAGCTCTTTTTTTATAATCTAGTGGTTCAATTGAAATTGTCCCTAAGTCATCTGGTGTCATCAATATAATAGCAAAAGCTACATCTAGAATAGTCCTCAAATTTTTCGATAATTGTTCGGGCCTCTTATTTGACTGTTCGTGAAGAATTATTGGAACTAATTCAAGTTTTCTAAATCTAGCGACTGTTTCCTTTAACTCAATATCTCTCCCATGAACTAAAAAAATCCTATTAGATATACTTTTGTTTGGAATGGATTATCAGTTTTTTCAACCTCGTTCCCAAAATCTTGCCCTATATTTTCAACTACACCGATAGCCTCATCTATAGAATCAATTAACACTGAAATAACACTTTGCCCATATAGGGCTCAAAAATGCATGCAAAGGGGTCAATGTTCTTCATTATCAACCCACCAATGGCGGCGGCCCAATGGTCAAAGTCTTAAATGTTCCAGCTTTAATAATATATGTCCGTATTTGGGATGCTTTCTTACTGATCTCATGATCGCAAAAGTAGATTTTCTATTACCATTCTCCCATTGAGATAAAGGCTCTTAAAAAGTTTCTAACTTTTTGGATTATCTCACTATTAGTTTCTGTCATTTTTTTGAATTGTTTAAGGTTGTTGCCAATAGAGATTTTTGGATTAGGAACATTTACAAAAAATTATGATTGCCTTGATCAGGATTGCTACACATTTTGACCAATAAATTCTTAATCACTAAAATAATGTTAACTCGAAAGACACTAGCATGAAATTATAAAATAAAAAAATGGAAAAGATTATGAGCGGTTCTTTTTATTCGCCACTAATTAACAGGTAGTTGTATGCAAGTGTATGCAAAGGGTTAAAAATAGAAGGGCTTCATTTTCATGAAACCCTTTACTGTACTGTGTGACCGCGTTAGGATTCAAACCTAAAACCTTCTGATCCGTAGTCAGATGCTCTATTCAATTGAGCTACGCAGCCATTAAACTATTTTTATAGTTTGGGCGGCAAATATACGGCTATACCCGAAATATGCCAAAAGAAAAGCTGAAGAATAAACTTCAATCAATTGCAAGGTGTTGAAAAAAATCGACACAGTTTGTTACACTATTATTGCAAAAAGAATTGGACGACAAGGTCGGTACGGCGATAGCCGTCAGACCTGTAACGGAGAGGCGGTCTGACCTGCGGTACCGACCCCAAAAAGAAAAGCTGAAGTTTACGCTTCAGCTTTCTGATATTTCTTACAAGTTGTATTCCTTCTGCCCTCAGCCTCCTCCCTATTCTCAATAATGCCATCTCACAAACGCTTCCATAGCTGCGTATTTGGTAAGACCAAGATTGGCATACAGTTCAGCGGTATTGGCATTGCGGTCTTCTGCGCGTTGCCAGAATTCGCGTGAATCTGTACCCTGGAACGGAACAGAATCTTTTTGAGATTGATGAATGAATATGCCGAAGCGTTTTTTCAACACCTGCTCAGGGCTCATAGGTATCGCCATTTCAATTTCGGTGATATCCCACTCCTGCCACGCACCTTTATACAACCAAACCCAACAATCTTTTATCCAATCATCGCCTGCTGCTTTTATTCTTTTTAAAGATTCGAAAACAATTTCCAAACATACTTTGTGTGTGCCGTGTGGATCTGCAAGGTCGCCTGCGCAATATACCTGGTGAGGTTTAATTTCACGCAGCAAGGCCATGGTGATTTTTACATCTTCCTCTCCCATGGGCTTCTTCTCAATGGTGCCGGTTTCATAAAAAGGGAGATTCTGAAAATGCGCTCTATCATCAGTTAAGCCCACGTAACGACAAGTAGCTTTTGCTTCGCAACGACGGATCAACCCTTTTATATTGCGGATCTCCGCTGTATCTGATTGTCTTGATTTTTTTTGTGCAAAATAAGAACGTGCTTCGTCCGAAATCAGTTTTGCCTTGGAGCTGTCTGCACCGGTCAGTTCATCAAACCCAACGGCAAAATCCAGGAACCGCGTAACAAATTCATCGGTAACAGCAATGTTGCCTGAAGTTTGGTAGGCCACATGCACTTCATGTCCCTGGTCGTATAAACGCTGAAAAGTTCCACCCATTGAAATGATATCATCGTCAGGATGGGGTGAAAATATAATAACTCTCTTAGGATAAGGAACAGATCTTTCAGGATGTGTTGGTACATCTGAATTGGGTTTGCCACCCGGCCAGCCGGTAATGCTGTCGCGTAGCATATAAAATACCTGCAGGTTTATTTCGTAAGCATCTCCATATTCTACCAGCAAATCCCCAATGCCATTATCCATATAATCACTGTTGGTTAAACTTAATACCGGCTTATTTAATTTCAGCGCGGTATTAATAACAGCACGACGGATCATTTTTGGCGTCCATTCAAAATCGCCGGTAAGCCAGGGAGATTTAAAACGGGTAAGCTCAAACGCTGCAGATTCATCCAGGATGAAAACACAATCATCATGATTCTGCAGTAATGATGCAGGCACCGATTCTGTAACATTTTCTTCTACTGATGCTTTTACGGCTGCTGCTTTCATTTGTCCCCAGGCCATCAACAATACCTTCTTAGCTTTCATAATAGTGCTGATGCCGGTAGTAATTGCAAGGCGGGGCACTTGTGCTATATTGGCAAATTCGTATGAGTTGGCTAACCTGGTAGAATTTTCCAGCGTAACCAATCTTGTTTTGGAATATACACTCGAACCTGGTTCATTAAATCCTATATGACCATTTACACCAATGCCCAATATCTGCAGATCAATGCCACCTGCATCTTCAATTTTTTGTTCGTACGCTGAACAATGTGTTTTTACTTCTTCTTTTTTCCACTCACCATTGGGAATATGACAATTGGCAGGATCAATATCAACTTTATCAAAAAGATTCACTTTCATGAAACGATGATAACTTTGTATGGCGTTTTGTTCAATGGGATAGTATTCGTCGAGATTGAAGGCAATAACATTTTTAAAACTTAATCCTTCTTCTTTATGCATCCGCACCAGCTCTGCATATAATGTCTTGGGAGTTGAACCTGTAGCCAGTCCCAATACCGTCTTTTTTCCTTCTGTATCTTTCTGTCTGATCAATCTGGCAATTTCCTGCGCCGCAAAAGCAGAAGCAGCTTTAAACTCGGGAAAAATCTTACAGGGAATTTTTTCAAAAGAATCTACCATGCTCATTGCTTATGATAATTTGTAGTTTGGTTAATGTAGAGGAATCGCTAAGGTAATTTCTATTTTTGATAAAAATAAATTGCGACAATGCTATTATTTCTTATTTACAGCAGACAGTTGAAATTGAGCGGAGGCAAACGATTGCGGAAAATAAAAATAATATTAAAAAGATTTTTTCTGCTGCTTTACCAGATAATGATCCGCAAAAAACCATATGCAGAATACATGCTGGCTTCAATACGGTAAGTATATTATTGCGTAGTATTAAAGCTTTAGAGTGTTACTTTTCACCAGCCATTTCCAGTACAATTTTCCACTCTTCATCCGTTACCGGTTGCACAGATAGCCTGCCTAATCTTACGAGTGCCATATTTGCAAGGCGTTTATCTGCTTTGATCTGGGCTAGTGTTACGGGAGTTTTTAATTTTCTAACCGGCTTTACATCTATTACCACCCATGTATCATCATCAGTAGTAGGATCGGGATAAAACTCTTTGGCCACTTTGGCAATACCCACTATTTCAACACCTTCATTACTGTGATAAAAAAACAACTCATCTCCTTTTTTCATTGCCTTAAGGTGCAGGCGGGCCGCATAATTACGCACTCCGTCCCAATGGGTTTGTTTGTCTTTTACAAGCTGATCCCAACTATAGGTTGATGGTTCAGATTTGATAAGCCAGTGAGCCATGTGATTTGAAATTTGAAATTTGAAATGTTGTACCGGTCTTTGGATAAGGGGTATGATATTGCTGTATTTCAAACTGCTTCTTCTGCTCAATTTTACTACCAATACACAACAACGGTTTTAATTTTTAAATGATTGCTTTAATGCAATCATTTTTATAGCTGTTATAGCAGCTTCCTGGCCTTTATGTCCATGCCTGCCCCCCGTTCTTTCCAATGCCTGTTCGTTGTTATCAACCGTGAGTACCCCAAAAATAACAGGAACGGGTAACTGAAGATTGAGCGATACTATGCCATCGGTAATTCCTTTGCATACATAGTCAAAATGAGGCGTATCCCCTCTTATTACGCAGGCAAGTGCTATAAAAGCATCGGGTTTAATACCACTGTTTTGCTGTGCATCCCAATAGCTTTTAATACCAAATGGCACTTCAAACGCGCCAGGCACAGTAATAACTTTACTTGCTACCCCATTTTCACGTAAGGCTGAAATACAACCATCTTCCAGCTTATCAATTATCGCGGCATTCCATTCTGTACGCACTATAACAACACAGGCATCCTTAGGAAGGATGCCTGCATTTAAACTATATAAATTACTATTACTTATTTCAGCCATCAGCCGGCAAATCAATATTGTGAATTATAAAATACAAAACCATGAAACGTCGGTCGTTCAATACCCGCCTGCCCCTACAGGCTCACTATTCACCAACGTTATTCAGTAGCGCCAAGTTTTCCGAGATATTTTTCCGCCGTAAATCCCCTTTCAGTTCTAGGAAATTTATCTTTCAATTGCTGGTACAACTCAATCGCTTCTTTATTCTTACCTGTTAATTCGTACAAGCTTGCCGCTCTGTATAAATACTCAGATGACATAGCCTGGTTTTGTTCAAAAGTGGTACTTGCTTTTTTGTATTGCTCTATAGCTTCGTCATTTTTTTTCAACTCTGAATACGCATCTCCCAGCAAGCCATATACCAATGCCTGTGTTTGCAAAGATCCGTTAGGATTAAAATCGTTCAGGTATTTAATAGCGTTATTAAAATCGCCCAATTGCAGGTAAGTTTCACCGGCATATAATTTGGCGAGGTTTCCCGAAGGCGTGCTGCCGTATTTGCTGATCACCTTAAGAAACCCTGCGTTTTTTCCATCACCATTCAATGCCAGCTTAAGTGAATCAGTTGCAAAATACTGCTGCGCTTTCGCAATAGCTTCTACTGCCTTTTCATTTTCAGGTAATTTAAAAAAGTATTTATATGCAAAGTATCCGCCTACCAGCAATATAATCGCGCTTAAAGCAATAAGAATGCTTTTATTGTTCTTTTCCCAGAAGTCCTGTGTTTTTACTACCGTTTCTTCTTTTACCGCTTCTTGTTTTTTTGTTACACTCATGGTGTGTGATTATTCAAAATTTGATGCTGTTATTAATAAATATGGTATTGCTATAAAATTTTAATCGCGGGTATTAATCCACTATGAAAGGATAGTCCTGCTGAATATATACATCCTTTAACAATTCGCTTTCATCCGGCCATGGGCTTTCTTCAGCAAATTTCACCGATTCTTCTACTTCCGCTTTTACTCTTTCATTGATTACTTCAATATCTGCTTCAGACACTTTAAAGTCGTTAAGTAATTTGGATTTTGTGTACTCAACAGGATCACGTTGTTTATATTCTTCAACTTCTTCTTTAGTACGGTATTTCTGCGGATCACTCATAGAGTGTCCTTTGTAACGATACGTTTTGATTTCGAGTAAAGTTGGACCACCGCCTTCTCTTGCTCTTTTAACGGCACGCTGTACGGCTTCGTGCACCGCTTCAGGACTCATGCCATCAACAGTATCTCCTGGCATATCATAAGCATCTGCCAGTTTATATATGTCCATTACGTTAGACGTTCTTTGTACAGAAGTACCCATCGCGTAATTATTATTCTCACAAATAAAAATTACCGGTAGTTTCCACAACATGGCCAGGTTAAATGTTTCATGCAACATTCCCTGCCTTGCGGCTCCGTCACCAAAAAAAGTGAGGGATACATTATCAGTGCCTTTGTACTGTTCTGCAAAAGCAAGTCCCGCGCCTGTACCTATCTGTGCGCCCACAATACCATGCCCTCCGAAAAAGCGTTCTTTCACACCAAAAAAGTGCATACTTCCACCTTTTCCCTTTGAACAACCTGTAGCTTTTCCGTATAACTCAGCCATGCACGATTTAGCGGTAACGCCTTTTGCTATAGCCAATCCATGATCGCGATAAGCGGTAATAAAAGTATCTTCTGGTTTGGTAGCAGTCATACAGCCCGCTGCTAAAGCTTCCTGACCTATATATAAATGACAAAAACCACGAATTTTTTGCATACCATACAATTGCCCTGCTTTCTCTTCAAAGCGGCGCAGTAAAAGCATCAATTCATACCAGTAGAGGTAAGTTTCTTTGGTAAATTTTACAGATTCTTTTGTTGTAGTACTCACGTAACAAAATTTGAGCGGCAAATATATGTGTTAAATCTCAAATTCAGAATTTCAAATTCAGCTTACCTGCGTGATCAAAAATCTGATTTTCAGCTTTATTTTCGGGGTATAATTTAATCATATCTTGTTGAAGCTCGATAATATATCATTGGTACAATTCAGGAATTACCCGCTAAACACTTTTTCTTTTACCAGTAACGTGATTGGCTTTTGCGGCAGCAATGGCAGTGGCAAAACCAACCTGCTTGATGCCATATATTACCTGTGCTTTACAAAGAGTTATTTTGGCAAAACAGATGCGCAGAATGTATCTTACGGAAAGAGCGGTTTCCGGATAGAAGGACATTTCGCCAAACAGCAACAGATGTATAAAGCTGTTGGTGTATTGAGAGAAAATAACAAAAAGGAGTTTGGAGTAGATGATGAAAATTACAGCAGGTTTGCACGGCATATCGGGCGATTCCCTTGTGTAATGATTGCACCTGACGATGTAGCCATTATAACGGATGCCAGTGAAGAGAGACGGAAGTTTATTGATTATACCATTTCGCAGTTAGACAGCGACTATCTTCAAACACTGATAGACTATAATAAAATACTGCAACAGCGAAACAGTCTTTTAAAACAACTGGCCGAATCGGGAAAAATTGATGAGCCTTTAATGGATATCATTTCCGGTCAACTGGTACAAAAGGGCAATGTAATTTTTACAAAAAGAAAAGCCTTCCTGGAAGCGTTTATTCCCATGGCTATTTCGCTTTATCACTACATTTCCGGACATACAGAAAAATTAAATATAACCTACCAAAGTAATTTATTATCAGCTTCTTTTGAAAAATTATTGAATGAAAATAAATCAAAAGACCGTTTGTTATCGCGCACTACAGCGGGTATTCACAGAGACGACCTGGCGTTTGAACTAAACGGTGAAATCTTTAAAACAATGGCTTCGCAGGGGCAGCGTAAAAGTTTATTATTTGCGTTAAAACTGGCAGAGTTTGAAGTATTGCTTAAGCACAACAGCTTTGCTCCCATATTGCTGCTTGACGATGTATTTGAAAAGCTGGATGCCGAAAGAATGCAGCACTTGCTTTTTAAAGTATGTGTTGAAAACCGAGGGCAGGTTTTTATTACCGATACCCATTGCGACCGCCTGAAAGAAGCATTGGAAAAAATAGGCGTACAATACCAGTTGTATGAATTAAACCGGAAATAAAAATCAACCGGGTTACTGACGTACAATTAAAATTGTCCTCATCTATAAATTCAGGGCGGTGAGACACCATAATTGGTTGCATTTTATGTCCCATAGAGACATTTTATCGGTAAAATAAAATCAATAATTCGTTTATCGTTCCGTTAGGAACGTTTTGTGTTGGGATCAGCATTGCATAAAGCGTACCTACGGCACGCAATCCTTTCATTTCAATATTTTCTACCTATAAAATGTTCCTAACGGAACAGAGCGTTTTGCAATTGTCATTGATTAAGTTGACGGCTATGGTGAAGACACTCATCGGCAGCGGTCGCTACAAGTCAGTCTTACCCGCCTGGGACAATTTTAAATGCACCCGGTTACTAAAAATCCCTCCTTCTCCCTACCTTAGCTATATGGGTGAATATTCAATTGGTCAGGCATTAAAATACTTTCTTGATAAAAGCAAGCTTAAAAACAATGTGCGTGCTTTTGAAATTACCGCGATTTGGGAAAAGATCATGGGCAAAACGATTGCGAAGTATACAGAAAAAATCCAGATCATCAACCGCACTTTATTCATTACAACACCGGTAGCTCCCTTAAAGAACGAACTACTCTTTCAAAAAGAAAAAATTATTCAGCGGGTAAATGAAGCCTTTGGAGAAAATATTATCAGTGATGTGGTAATACAATAGCCGGGAGCTATCAGCAGTCAGCTATCAGCTATCAGCTTTCAGCAAAATGGCAGAAGGCAGTAGTAAGCAGGCAAAATAGGATCAACAGCCTGTATAATTAACTGATAAGGAAAATCAAACCAACAATGCGTTTTTTCTCCTGCTTTCTTACTACTTACTTCTTACTACTTCTATACCGTAGAATGTATATAACTCTGCAAATGATCTATTGTTTCCTGCTGAGCCAGGATGGTTTCTTTTACTATATCAAGCACAGATATTACACCATAAAATTCGCCATCTACAAATACCGGAAGATAGCGGATGTTATGTGCTGTCATAATACTCATGCATTCTTCCAATGTATGCTCCAGGGTTATTTTAGGAAGATGTTCCAGCATAATTTCACTAATGGGCGTTTCGCTGGATGATTTTCCCAACAAGATTACTTTACGCGCATAATCTCTTTCTGTGGCTAATCCACAGTAATGCCCATTTTGATCGGTTACAATTACTGAACCGATATTTTTTTCCGACATGATTCTTAAGGCCTGTAATACAGTTACATCAGGGGTGATAGAAATGTTATGGCGCCCCTTGCGCTGAAAGATATTGGCAACCGTTCTCATTATTAACCGTTTTAGTTTGGAAATTCGATAATGCTATATTGATTAGCTTTCAAAAGATACGATAATTTTTTTTAGAATGTTTCAAAACCTTGCTAAAAAAATATTTTTATCATACAATAACTTCTTTTGTAAAAAGTTAATATACAGCAGCAATCACGCGATAAAAATACTGTGAGAAAGTTGTTATTGCTGAGGACTTTATAATAAATCACATATCCTTTGAACTGATGAAGAACGGTAACCATACAGCCATCCGGGCTTTTTTTGTGCGTACTGCTTTGGGCAACATGATATATTCTCTATTATCTGCCATCGTAAGTTATATCCTGCGCTTCTTATTAAAAGGTTCAAAAGCTATCTCCTGCTTTACAACGATAATTTTATTTACAGTATTATCTTATCATACAGCTTTTAGTCAATCTTCCACCATTTTATCTGTAGATGATAGTAAGAATTTTTCTGTATCAACTACACAATATCTGTCTGGCGATGATTTGAACAAAGTTGTTTCTATAAATAATACAGAAGATATTTCATCAGTGGCAAATGCTGTTGGTGTGCCTGTTTTTGATCTGGGCTCCACTTCAAGCCGTTGCCAGGACACAGGCAAGGTTATATATAATGCTACTGCTTCTAATTCCACCGGTATTTCTTATACCTTATCACCATTATTAGCAGGAACCATTAATGCTGCTACCGGTGAAGTAAGCTGGGATGGAAACTTTAACGGCACCGCTACAATAACCGCAACAGCCACCGGCGTTGGAGGACCAACTACCGCCGATCATACGGTAACTGTAAATCCTTTACCAGTCGCCACGATTTCTTACGGTGGGGTACCTTTTTGTAAAACAGGAACAGCTTCTGTAATACAAACCGGACAAACAGGTGGTACATACAGTTCAACTGCAGGACTGGTTATTAACAGCACTACAGGAGAAGTTGATCTCGGGTCATCCACTCCCAATACATATGTGGTAACTTATACTTTTAATGATGGCACTTGCGCTAACAGCACTATTGCCACGCTTGTAATTAATGATAAACCAACGGTTGTAATTACTGACCCCACCCCTGTTTGTGTACCTAAAAGTGTAAATATTACTGTGCCTGCCATTACCGCGGGCAGTACTGCAGCCTTAACGTATACTTACTTTTTAGACGTTGATAATAATATCATATTAAGTAATCCATCTGCGGTAGCTATTGCAGGAACCTACTACATAAAAGGAACCAATATAAGCGGGTGCAGCGACAGCAAGCCTGTAAATGTTGTAATGAATAATTTTATTCTTGATATTATTCCCAATGCGGGCATAATTATAGCAGGAACAAGTGTAACACTCAATACCAGTTCTGTATCGAGTTACGATATTACAGGATGGCAGCCCCTGGAGCTGTTCAGCAATCAAACAGCCAAAAGCCAAACCATTGTATTAAATGATTCTTCAAGAACCTTTTATGTATCCGCTGTTTCCGAACAAGGTTGCAGAGATACCGCTTCGGTGAGAGTAAATGTATCAGGCAATGCAAAAGACCTGTTCATACCCAATGCATTTACGCCTAACAATGATGGCAAAAATGATGTATTTAAAGTATATGGCACTACCGTAAAAGGAGCTGATATAAGAATTTATTCACAGTGGGGTGCCCTGTTGTTTGAAACAAATGATAATGCCAAAGGATGGGATGGCACTTCAAAAGGCATTCCGCAACCCGTTGGCATGTATATGTATGTTGTAAAAGTAAGAACAGACGATGAAGATACTTTTATTAGAAAAGGAACCATAAACCTGATACGATAAAAAAAGAAAGCATGAAAAGAAGTTTGGGGGTTATATTAGGTGCAGTTATGATGATGGCTTACCTGCAAGGCAATGCGCAGGTAGATCCGCATTTCTCGCAATATTTTATTCAACCTATGGCATTAAACCCCGCGTTAACAGGTGCTATTGAGGGAGATTACCGTGTATCTGCCGTATGGCGCAGCCAATATGACAATACACTTTCCACAACAGGGTTATCCGCAGAAGCAACTACCAATAAAAATCTTAATGTAGGATTAAGCATACTGAACCAGTCTTCTTCAGATAGATCTTACAATTTCACCAATGCCTATGTAAGTCTTGCCTATACAGGCGTTCGCTTCAACGATCATTATATAGTGATGGCTATGCAGGCAGGTTTTCTTAACCGCCGTTTTAATTCAAGCAAATTACAATTTGGTGATCAGTGGGTAGCAGGTTTAGGATATGATCATGGTTCAACAACTACGGATATGTTCAGTAGTCCTTCCGTATTTTCATTTGATGCTGGAGCCGGCGTAGTGTATTATGATGCCACTGCCGATAAAAAAGTGAATCTTTTTGGAGGAGCATCCGCATTTCATTTAACGCAACCCAAAGATCCGTTTATAGCAGGATCAGGAACAAAACAAACCTTACCGGTAAGATACAGTGTGCATGCGGGAGCACGCATTATGATCAATAATTACTTCAACATTGTGCCCAACGTTTTGTATATGAAACAAGGCAATACAGAAGAAAAAATGGCCGGAGCTTATATACAGGTAAATGCCAGCGAACAGGTTGATCTTATGTTTGGCGCCAACCTGAGGTTTAATGACGTTGTATCTCCGTTTGCCGGATTTTATTACAAAGGCCTAACCGTAGGCATGAGTTACGATACCGGGGCATCTACCAAAGACGCGATGAATATAGACAGGAATAGCGTTGAAGTATCACTTTCGTATACCTGGTGGAAGAAAAAAGGTATGCAAACAAAACCCTTTTATTGTCCCCGGTTTTAAAATGTTGTTGTATGCGTTACAATCATAAATTATTAATGAACACAAAATATTTTTTTGCACTTGCAGGTTTGATTGCGGGCTCAATGTTTAACACAGTGCAGGCTCAATCAGGAGACAGGGGATATTACGTGCAGGCTGAAAAACTATTCAAACAAAAAAAATATTACGAGGCAATACAGTATTATGAGAAATACCTTGGCACAGAAAAAAAACCTGTATCACGTTCTCAACCTTTTGCCGTTCAAAAAAAAGTAATCGGCAAGTCTAACCTAAACGTACATAACGAATCTGTATACCATTTAGCAGAAAGCTATCGCCACTTAAATAATTATACCAAAGCAGAAAAATTATATAAAGAAGCTGCTGGTTATTCATCGCATGCCTACCCTGAATGTTTGTATTGGTATGGCGTTACATTAAGGTCTAACCAAAAATACGACGAGGCCCTTGCCGCATTCTCCACTTTCAGATCGAAGTACAATACCATGAGCGAATTGCTGAGAGGTGCCGACAGGGAATTAGAGAATCTCCAGTTCATTAAACAGCAACTTACTAAAACCAAACCCGGATTTTTTGTAACCCCGGTTAAAACAGTTAGTAATGTTTCCGCTTTTGCTATGAGCAATACAGTTGAAAACAAAATTGTTTATACTTCTTACAGCAATGATACTTTGTCTGCCAGCAAGAGCAACAATGCTTACGCTGTGGCTTTATTTGAATCGGCGGCAACGGAAGCTGATATTGTTCAAAAAGAAAAACTTGCCATTCCTTCAGAAGCGGGCATTCATGATGGATTGGCTACATTTAATCCGCGTGGCGATAAAATGTTATTTACAAGATGGACAGATATTAATGGCGTTAAAACCGCGGCAATTTTTAAATCAGAAAAAAGCGATACCGGCTGGACAAAACCTGTTAAACTGGGAGCACCTGTTAATGAAGAAGGAGCCAATACAGCACAACCTTTTATTACTACCGACGGCAAATACCTGTTGTTTTCTTCAGACAGAAAAGGAGGCGTAGGTAAATATGATATATGGTACGCCACTTTAGATAGTAACTTAAATGCGTTGATGGTAACCAATGTTGGAAATATTGTAAACACAGCCGAAGACGAAGTAACCCCCTCCTATCATCAAACCAGCAGAACACTGTTATTTTCCAGCAACGGATTTATAGGTATGGGGGGATTCGATGTATTTCACGCCAAAGGTGATTTCCAATTACTGAACTGGAATAAACCGCAAGATGCCGGCGCACCTATCAATTCATCGAAAGGCGTTATACTATATCAGCACAGATGAAGATAATTTATGGAACACAGGCATATTCAGCTCAGACCGGTCAACAGACTGTTGTCTTGAAATGTTCGCTGTTAAGCAGGACAATGCACAATGGGTTAGTGGCAGTGTGATAGATTGCAAAACAAAGGAACCAATACAGGGTGTTTCGCTTACCGTAACAGATCCCAGGCGCGGAGGAAAAATTTTATTTACACAAAAAACCGACGCGGCAGGTGCCTATCAATTTGAGCTGAAAAATGCTTCCCGCTTTGATATAAAGGCACAAGGCGAAGGATATGATGAGCATGTGGAAACCTACACTGCCTATTTTGATACAGGCAAAAGCACTTTCAATAATGAGATCATCTGCCTTAATCTTTTATCAAGGAAAGAAAAAGAAAAATTACAGGCGAAGCTTACTGAAATCACAGATGCCGCTACCCTTGCCCAGTTCTCTTATAACAAATCTGCACTTGGCAATGGCTCTTACCAGCAGCTCGATTCGCTGATTTCATTTATGGAGCAAAATCCGAACGTAGCAGTTGAAATAGGCGGGTATACTGATACTAAAGGCTCCGAAGACTATAACCTGAAGCTGGCTCAAAAACGTGTTGATGCGTGTATTGCTTATCTGATTAAAAAAGGTATAAACAAAAACAGACTCACGGGTAAAGCCTATGGCGAATGTTGCCCACTTGAACCCGAAGAAATCAACGGTGAAGACAACCCTGCGGCAAGAGAGCGCAACAGAAGAGTAGAGTACAAACTGGTAGAATAGCACTTCACTTAATATTAAACCACAAACCAGGTAGCAAATCGGGGTATTACGGTTATACCTATATATTCTTATCCTGATGGTTTGTTTTTTAAAATTTATTAAGATGAACGAAATATTTTTGATAGTGCTGATTATTTGTACGCTCGTTACATTTATACAATTCATTAAAAAATTAGGTGTAGTAACTGTCATTCCGAATTCAATCATTTCGCCCCAGGAATACATTTCCTTAGAAAGCGGGTATAAAGAAGTAGTGTGCAAAAATAATAATTGTTGTTGGTCGGCTACAGTAACTGAATTTAATAATGGCACCCTGATTTTGATATATAATCAGTGTAATGCATCACACCCCAGCAAAAACACATCTCCAACGTATGAACAAACTAAAATGAAGTATGAGTTTGATTTTATTTACACTTAACTCATCTTTTCCTATTTACTAGTGATGGCTTATAACATATGAATAACTTTTATAACAAATAAAAAATTAAATACTTATTAATTTTATTCATTAAGTTTACATTATATTTTAAAAGTTAAACTTTAAAATTTACATCCAAAACTTACTATTTGCTGCTTAAAATGTCTTTTATTTCGCAAAGCAATTACTTGCTAATCTGCTTTAGCGATGTTGCTTATACATTCTATTCAGGAATGTCTGCGTGTTTGCTAAATGGCACATACGCTCTCCAACATTTTATTAACTCCAGCGTATTGGAAAAAGTTTTTCGTAATTCTCAATATGTATTTTACCTTTTTACGGTTTATTTTTCAACTCAGTCCTTTACAATTTTATTTAGATCACTAACTTTTCATCATCTGAGTTTCAACATACCAACCTTGGGAAAAGAACTTTTTACAGGAATTAAATCAAGTTTTTTTTTCATTTATAATTAAACTCAAAAAACAACACAAAGCTTATGAAGAAAGTCTTATCAGGCATCTTTTTTATGCTTATTGCATCCATTGCAATGTCTCAAACGCGTCAGCTATCAGGCTCCGTTAGAGATGCATCCAATAACCCTGTTATTGGCGCCACAGTAAAAGTGGTTGGCAAGAATAATGTAACTACCACAAATGGTGAAGGAGGTTTTTCTTTCACCGTTCCAGTTGGTAAAATCACACTGGATATTTCTTCAGTGGGTTTTAATGCACAAAAAATAGTAGTATCCGAAGGCAGTACTACTGTCAATGTTACACTTGAGGCAAATACTACTCAACTATCAGAAGTAGTAGTAACTGCATTAGGTATTACAAAAGAACAACGTAAATTAGGCTATGCGGTTACAACAGTTGGCGGCGATCAATTAAATAAAGCGCGGGAATCGAATGTTGCCTTATCATTAGGAGGGAAAGTCGCAGGGTTAAATGTACATGGTTCTAATGGAGGACCAGGCTCTACGGCGCGTATTCTTTTAAGGGGGATGCCCAGTATGAACTCAGGCGGAGCACCGCTTTTTGTAATTAATGGCGTTCCTATGGATAATTCACAAAGAGGCGCTTCTGGCGAATGGGGCGGCTCCGATAATGGAGATGGGATTAGTAATATTAACCCGGACGATATAGAATCGATGACTGTATTGAAAGGACAATCAGCATCGGCACTGTATGGAGCCCGTGCTTCCAACGGTGTAATATTAATTACTACAAAGACAGGTAAGAAGGGCGATTTTTCTGTTGATTATAATATGAACTATGCTGCTGATCAGGCGATTGATTACACAAATTTTCAGTATGTATATGGACAAGGTGTTGGTGGCAAAAAACCTACTACAGCTAGCGAGGCATTGCAAAGTGGAAGATTTAGCTGGGGAGAAAAGCTTGATGGGTCACAAGTAATTCAGTTTGATGGGAAAAATTATCCTTATTCCGCAGTAAAAAATAATATAGCGAACTTCTATAGAACAGGGTCTACTCTTACAAACACTGCATCTGTTACAAAGGGTGGAGAGAATGGATCATTTAGACTTTCTCTTTCTAACTTAGGCAATCAGTCTATTGTACGCAACAGTGGCTTAAGAAGAAATACAATTAATCTGAATATTGATCAAAATATTACAGATAAATTAAAGGTTAGCGCTATGGCAAATTACGTAGATGAAAAATCTACTAATCGTCCATTTTTGAGTGATGGTCCTATGAATCCTAATAATGGGATGTTTTTAGCAACAAATATTGACGAAAACATCTTGAAGCCAGGGTATGATCCTATAACTGGAGTTGAAACTCGCTTTAGCGATGATGAGTACGTGACTAACCCTTGGTTTGTTGTGAATCAGTTTGTAAATAACATTTATAGAAAACGGCTCATTTCATCTGTATCTGCAAAATATAACTTTACAAAGTCAATTTATGCAATGACACGGGTAGGTTATGATCAGATTAATGATCGTGTTTTCCATGTTACTCCTTGGGGTACTGCATATAGCCAGGGTTTTAAAGGAGGTTTAGATGAGCAATCACAAACTCAATCTTACGAACTGAATATTGATGGTATTGTAGGTGGATCTTTTAAAATAACAGAAGATATTGGACTCGATGCTACCATTGGTGCCAACCTTCGTAAGAATAATTATGAGAAGATACAAGTAGGTGGTGGACCTTTTGTACTTCCATATTTATATGCACCTGGCAATGTGGTTAATTTTAATAGAGGTTACGGTTATACGGCTAAAGAAGTACATTCAGCTTATTATGCCTTAGACTTTGCATACAAAAACTTTTTGACTTTAAGTACTACAGGTAGATATGAGGCTTACTCTACTCTTCCTTCAGATAACAGAACCATTTTCGTTCCTTCTGTTTCAGCAGGGTTTGTTTTTTCAAACCTGTTAAATATGAATAACCTGAATTTTGGAAAACTGAGATTGGCTTATGCTCAAACGAGTGGAGAGCCTAATGACCCATATCAAACGTCTGTTTATTATTCACCAGGCAACGCTTTATATGGCACACCTACCGGTAATTTCAATAGCGGACTTCCAAATCTTTTCTTAAAGCCATTTACTTTAACAGAATATGAAATTGGAGCAGAGTTGAAATTTTTAAACAACCGTTTAGGACTTGATGTTTCTTATTATGACAGAAAAACCCGTAATGAAATAATGGGTGCTAGCTACACTCCTTCATCTGGATACACCAGCGGTGTGGTTGCCACTGGTTCTACACAAAATAAAGGACTTGAGCTTTTAGTTACAGGAACTCCTGTAAAATCAAAGAATTTTGGATGGAATATTTCAGTAAACTTTACTTCGGTTAATAACAAAATTCTGCATACTGATCAGAATAATAACCCTCTTGGACTGGGTGTAAACCGGGGTACTTTAGGAAATGCTCAAACTTTCTTTATTCCTGGAATGTCGGGACCACAGATCAAGGCTTATGATTACAAATACGATTCTAAAGGTGAAATTGTAGTAGATGCTTCAGGTTATCCTGTAAAAGGCGATTTTAAGACTTATGGAAGTGTACTGCCCAAAATATATGGCGGTATCAATAATGAATTTACCTTTAAAAATCTTACTGTTTCCTTCCTTATTGATTATAATTACGGCAATAAAATACTCTCTGCTACTGCTTATTATTCAATTTTAAGAGGTCTTAATCAATCTACATTGCAAGGTCGTGATGGAATTAAAGTTGGTGTTCTTGAAGACGGTACTGCAAATACAAAAACCGCCGATGCACAAGGTTTTTATCGTGCGACTGCTCAGCAAATTACTTCTACAAGTATTCTTAGCGGAGATTATATAAAGTTCCGCCAATTTACTATTGGATATAATCTGAATGATAAAGTATTTAAGAATGTGCCACTAATAGGTTCGATGCAACTCTCTTTAGTAGGAAGAAACTTATTTATCATAATGAAGCATAGTGACAATATTGATCCTGAATCAAATTTCAGAGCAGACGTTCGGTACGCCGGTATAGAAGGCACAAGTTTGCCGTCTACAAGATCAATAGGTATAAATGCTAACATTAAATTCAAAAAATAATTGTATGAAGAAAATATTGTTGTGTATTTCTATTATTACTTTAGTACAGATATCATGTACTAAAAAATTTGATGATATCAATACGGATCCTACTAGGTCTGATGCCGGCAACTTTGATCCTAACTTGCTTTTACCTACGGCAGAATTCAGTATAGCAGGTGCACAGGCAGGATATAGTGGCTCTCTTTTATTTCAAAGTATGTGGGTGCAACTTTTAGCCTCCACTACATCGGGAGCTGCCAACTATTATTCAAATGGAGATAAATATGTTCCATCAAGTAATACCAATTCTTATCTTGAAAATGTATGGAACAGTGACTATGGAGCAGCAAGCCGGGTATACGAGTTACAGAGTTTGATAAAAGATAAGCCCGAACTTTCCAATTTATCAAACATTGCTTTGATTGTGCAGTTATTGGCCTTTCATAATATCACAGATATTTATGGTGATATTCCATTTTCTGAAGCCTTACAGGCAAAAACAGGTAGTATAACACAACCTAAATATGATACCCAGCAAAGCATTTACACTTCCTTATTATCACAATTAGATGGCGCTATTACAGCATTGGATGCATCCAAGACGAAGCCTACTAATGATGTACTACCATATAAAGGTGATATAGTAAAATGGAAGAAGTTTGGATATTCTTTAATGTTGAAGATGGCAATGAGGCTTACAAAGATTGATGCGGCAACTGCAAAAACATATGCGGAAAAAGCTGCGGCAGGCGGAACCTTTGGAAGCATAGATGATAACGCATATATTAAATGTGATAATGCCAACGGATTTGGTAACAATAATGCAGGTGCATTAAATGTGCAGGCTGACATTTACCAAGTAAGATGGAGCAAAAAGTATATTGATTATTTGAAAAACAATAATGATCCACGCCTTGGAATTATTGCAGAAGTGCCGCCCGCAGGAATTGCAGGGGCGAGCAATGTTGATCTGACAGGAGATAATACAGTTGCAAACCAGTTGGGATTGCCAAATGGTTATGATTTAAATAACGGCCCAACCGATATCACTACATCTCCCGGATATCCAGGGGGATCAGGAACTGGTGGCGATGCGTCTCCTATTGGAAAATATTCACGTCCAAGAGGATTTTACAGAGACCGAAACGGACCATTATTTATTTTGACTTATGCAGAAACGGAACTATTGTTGGCAGAAGCCGCGGCAAGAGGCTGGAATGTAGGGTCAACAACTGCCGCTCAACATTATTCGAATGGCGTGTCTGGTGCATTGCAAACATTATCTGCATTTGGCGCAGATGCTACCATAAGTTCAGCTGATGCTGATACGTATGCGGGAGCTCATCCGCTGGATGTCTCTACACTCGATGCTTCCTTAAAACAAATCAATGAGCAATATTGGGCTACAACAGGTTCAATGATGAATTTTGTTGAATCATGGAATAACTGGAAAAGATCAGGTTATCCTGTTCTGACTGCTTTAAATTACAATGGTAATTTTTCAGGAGGTAATATTCCCAGAAGACAGCTTTATCCAAATGGCGAAGCAACGCTTAATCAGGCAAATTACACTGAAGCCGCCACAAGATTATCTGGTGGAGATAAATGGCAATCGAAAGTTTGGTGGGATCAATAAACCTCACTTATGATAACATGTTAAAATAATAAACAGGACTATCTCTATGGTAGTCCTGTTTCATTTAAATATTTCATCAATGATGATTCATAATGCTTGACATCCGTATGGTGAATGCTTATATGGTTAAATTCACTACAGCAGCTATAATACTGATAATGGCTGTGCTTTACAGCACTGCACAATCTCCTCTTTTTAAATCAATCACTTCCAAAGAAACC
The DNA here is from genome assembly GCA_044223805.1 of Agriterribacter sp. Lineage (GTDB taxonomy): Bacteria > Bacteroidota > Bacteroidia > Chitinophagales > Chitinophagaceae > Agriterribacter. The sequence goes on along the minus strand of JBGALP010000018.1, from coordinate 6,974 downwards.
GGCATTCGCTTCAGCAACGACATTAATGAAACGGAAAACCTGAATGTGCTGGCATATGAATATTTTTATAACGGTGGTGGCGTTGCCGTTGGCGATATAAATAATGACGGACTACCTGACATATACTTTACCGCCAATATGAAACCCAATAAATTGTTTTTGAATACAGGTAATATGAAATTCAAAGACATCACCAAAACAGCCGGGGATGGTATGGAAGGAAGAACCAATGCATGGAAAACCGGCGTAACTATGGCAGACGTAAATGGAGATGGCTGGCTGGATATTTACATTTGCTATTCGGGAAAATTTCCTGATGATCAGCGAAGAAACCAGTTGTTCATTAATAAAGGCAATCTCACTTTTGAAGAAAAAGCAGCAGCTTTTGGTTTAGACGATAAAAGCTATAGTACACAGGCGGCATTTTTTGACTACGATAATGACGGTGATCTTGATATGTTTTTGCTGAACCACAGTACCAAGAAAATTGACAATATGGAACTCGCCAGATTCAGAGCTGATATAGATGAATTAGCGGGTAATAAATTATACGAAAACAGGAACAATCATTTTTTTGATATAACCCGGCAAGCGCGTATAACCCAAAATCCGCTCACATTCGGATTGGGTATTGCCATTGCGGATATTAATAAAGATGGTTGGCAGGATATTTATGTGAGTAACGATTATAATGAGCCGGATTATTTATACATAAATAATCATGATGGCACATTCTCAGAACAATCCCAGCAATACTTCCGGCATCTTGCCCAATTTTCAATGGGTGTAGATATTGCTGATTTTAATAACGACGGACTGCCGGATCTAATGTCGCTTGATATGCTGCCAGAAGATAACCGAAGGCAGAAATTATTACAGTTGCAGGAAAATTACGAATCTTTTCAACTGATGCTCGATCAGAATTTATACAAACAGTATATGCGCAACATGTTGCAGTTAAATAATGGCGATAGTACATTCAGCGAGATTGCCCAATTTGCTGGAGTCTCTAATACAGACTGGAGTTGGTGCCCTTTGTTCGCGGATTTCGATAACGATGGCTACAAAGATCTTTTTATAACCAATGGTTACCTGCGCGACTACACCAACAAAGATTTTTTACGTTACTGGGGCGATTATAAAATTAAAAAAGCCATAGACAGAGAGCCTGCAAAATTGATGGATCTTGTTATGGCCATGCCTTCTACTACGCTCAGCAATTATATGTTCAGAAACAATCACGATCTCACGTTTTCAAACATGAAAGAATGGGGAGTTAATGAAGCAGGTGTTTCAAGCGGAGCCGTGTATGCAGACCTTGACAATGACGGAGACCTTGATTTAATTATAAACCGAATTAATGCAGAACCCCTCATTTACCGAAACATGAGTATAGAGCAGAAAAAAGGAAATTATATTAATCTTCAATTGGTGTATACCAATCCTAACATTAATGCAGTTGGGGCAAAAGCATATGTGTATACCAGTAATGGCATGCAATACCAGGAGCTTAATCCCAATCGGGGATATCTGTCGTGCGTAAGTACATTAATACATTTTGGCTTAGGCAAGCAGAATACAATTGATTCCATTAAAATCATCTGGCCCAACAAAACAGAACAGGTACAACAACATATAACAGCTAACCAACAATTACGTATTGAATATAAAAAAGAAGATCCGCAGTACGCATCAACACTTAACGAAAACAAAACATTGTTTGAAAAAGACAAGGATTATATTAATTATACCAATATAGCCAACGATGAGAATGATCTTAAGCGACAATTGCTGATGCTGTTTATGTACTCAAAGGCAGGCCCGGTAATTGCAAAGGGAGATATTAATAAAGATGGATTGCAGGATGTTTTTATAAGCGGCAATAAAAATCAGGCTGCCAGTATCTACATACAGAAAGCCGATGGAATCTTTATTGCTACTGAAGATAAAATTGGCAATGAAAATACGTCTACCATTTCAGCCGCAGCTTTTTTTGATGCAGATGGAGATGGCTTTGATGATTTATATATTGCAAAAGGAGGATACTCTCTATATGACCCTGGCACAAAGGCATTACAGGATGAATTATATATTAATAATGGCATGGGGAATCTCATCCTTTCCACAGGTTTTTTACCTGAATTAAACGCCTCTGCTAAATCATGCGTGCGCCCTTGCGATTACGATAATGATGGCGATATAGATATTTTTATTGGTGGCAGAATTATACCGGGTAAATATCCATCCCCTCCTACAAGTTATCTGCTCAATAATGATGGTAAAGGCAAGTTCAATATCGTAGCAATTCCTTTTTCAACTACAGGCATGGTTACCGATGCCCGGTGGGCTGATATTAACAAAGATGGGAGAAAAGATATTGTGTTATGCGGGGAATTTATGCCTATCAGCATTTTTATTAATCTGCCAACAGGATTTGTTGATAGAACTTCTACCTATTTTACCCAACCGGAAACTGGCTTGTGGTTTAGTTTACAGGTTGCAGATATAAATGGAGATGGGGATGAAGATATTATTGCAGGTAATATAGGTCAAAACACACAACTGCACATTACTGAAAAAGAACCCGCGACATTATATTATGCAGATTTCGACAATAACGGCTCTATTGATCCTTTTGTTAACTTTTATATACAGGGAACAAGTTATCCGTTTGTAAGCAGAGATGAATTAAATGAACAGATCTATTCCATGCGCAAAAAGTTCACATCATACAAAGACTACTCAACAGCTACTATGCTAAACGTATTTACAAAAGAAGAACTGGATAAAGCAGGAAAACTTACAGCTACAGAAAACAGATCAGTTTGTTTTTTAAACCGTTCAGGAAAATTTGAAAAGAAACCGTTGCCGGCACAGGCACAGTTTTCTGTAGTCACTAATATTCAAACAGGAGACTATAATAAAGATGGATATACTGACATTCTTTTATTGGGCAACCATTCAGACAACAGGCTTAAACTAGGAAGTATAGATGCTAATTATGGTTGCCTGTTTACAGGAGATGGCAAAGGCGACTTCAACTATGTGCTACAAACCGCATCTGGATTATGTATTAAAGGTGATGTAAAAAGCGCTGAAAATATTATAGTCAATAAAAAAAATGTATTATTCATTGGTATCTGCAATGAAAAAATGGTTTTCTACAGCGAACAAATAAAGTAATAGAATGAAAAGATTGGCTACTATATTATTGCTATTTTCATCGGTACAAGCGCAAAAAAAAACAGCGGAATGGAAAGACAGTCTTAATCCGGCTGTATTTTCTTTAACCATGGTAATGATGCACGATGTAGTCAATCCGCCAGCAGCCTCAAGGTACTACGCCTATGCTACCATGGCTGCTTATGAAATCGTTTCTCAAAACGACTCATCTGTTGTTCCGCTAAATTCATTTATTAAAGCCTATCAACGTCCAACAATTTTTTACAACAAAGCAAAATACGATTATCGGATTGCAGCTGCATATAGCATTCTCGAAATGGGCAAACGATTACTGCCATCTGGATACCTTTTACAATCGCAACAGGATAAATTATTAGCACAATTAAAAAAGAAAAAAATTGCTCCCCGCATTATTGCACAATCAGTAAAAGTTGCAGAAGAAATATCGGCACATATAGTCAGGTATTCAACAGGCGACAACTATAACAAATTAAGTGCCATGCGCAGGTACACTCCAACCAAAAATGAAGGCGATTGGTATCCTACACCACCCAGTTATATGGAAGCCGTGGAACCACATTGGAAAACCATACGTCCAATAATTATAGATTCATCCAACCAGTTTCCACCACAACCTGAAGTACCTTTCAGCAAAGACACAGCAAGTGCTTTTTATAAACTGGCAAAAGAAGTGTACGAGGTGTCGAACAAAGCTGATGCTCAACAGATGGCCATTGCTGGTTACTGGGACTGTAATCCATTTGTGGTTGCAACTTCAGGACACATGATGCTTGGTTTTAAAAAGATTAGTCCGGGCGGACATTGGATGAATATTGCGGGTATAGCCGCACAAAAAGCAAAACTAAATTTCAATCAAACCATTATAACACAAACATTAACTGCCATTACATTAATGGATGCCTTTATCAGTTGTTGGGACGAAAAATACCGAAGCAATCGTATTCGTCCGGAAACATACATTAACCGCTACATAGATGCAAAGTGGCAACCCTTACTGCAAACACCACCTTTTCCAGAGTATACCAGCGGTCATAGCGTAATATCAACGGCTGCTGCAGAGGTGTTGAGTTATTTATTAGGAAATAACTTTACCTTTACTGACAACACAGAATTGATGTTTGAACTACCTGAAAGACATTTCAGTTCATTTACCGAAGCGGCGAATGAAGCAGCCATCTCAAGATTGTATGGCGGTATCCATTACCGTGATTCTATTGAGTATGGGCAGGAAGAAGGCAAAGCCATTTCAAAAAAAATCGTTGATGTATTGATAGCTTCAGGTATACAGCCTTTTCTTTTTTAGCATATCACAATATGGATTGAATGGCCAGAAATGCCGGAGCCCAATGATGCCTTTGCTAAAGCATTCACTATTTTGGTAAGATAAATGACGGTAGGTTTACTGTAATATTGAATGATTTGTAGAGTAGAGGGAAAATACCAAATAGACTATAAGAACCATTAACTGTTCAGCTACATCTGCACGATGCATGATACCAGGTGGAAATATCAGCTAAAAAATAATTTAAAAAATTTCAATAACCGGTTGATAACAATTTCAAATCTTCTTCCTACATTCGGAATATTAAACCAGAGACCTGATTCCAGACTGCTGTATGAAATTCACCATCACCATAGCGTTGCTGATAAGCTGTATACGGGTCTTTTCGCAAGACAGCAGTTCAACAAAAGCCGTGCCTCCCGGCAGCCAGGTTATTGAAGTTCCGGATAAATACCTCAGCAGCGTAGATAAGAAAATAGAAAGTCTCGACGATAACCTCAGCAAACAAACCGATAAATATTTAAACAGCCTTAGTAAACAGGAAGAACGCCTTTTTAAAAAATTGAAAGGGCTTGACTCTTCAAAGGCCGCCGCTGTTTTTGGTGATACCAAAAAAGCATACGAACAGCTTTCTCAACAATTCAATAACCTCAACGGCAAATTCGATAAACTCACTTCCGGGCAGTACATGGCGGGACTTGATTCACTTCAAGGTTCGCTCGCTTTTTTAAAAGATGCCAAAAACATTCTTACCAAATCAAAAGATATTCGCAATAAGCTTGGTAGTTCTCTTAACCAGGTAAACCAACTGCAGAACAAACTTAAAGGTGCAGATGATATTAAAGCCCTTGTACAACAGCGGCAGGAACAGATCAAACAACTGCTTGCCGGTTATACCAATCTTCCTAAAAGTATCAGCAAATGTTTTGGCAAATACCAATCTGACGTTTATTACTATGGGCAAACCATAAAAGAATGTAAAGACCTGCTTAACGATCCCGATAAACTCATCAGCAAAGTGCTCAGCACCCTGCAAAGTATACCCGCTTTTTCCCGCTTCTTTAGTAAATACAGCATGCTGGCTTCCCTGTTTCCCACACCAGATAATTATGGTACCCCGCAGGCACTGGCAGGTTTACAAACAAGAGCCAGTGTACAGCAACTGCTGCAACAACAGTTACCGGTAAGTGCTACAGGTGGCAATCCCGCTCAATACCTGCAGCAACAAATGCAACAGGCGCAGGGAGAATTAAGTAAACTAAAGGACAAACTGAACCAACTGGGCAATGGCAGCGGAAACAGCAGTGACCTGAACATGCCTGATAAGTTTACTCCCAATCAGCAAAAAACAAAAAGCTTCTGGAAAAGAATTGAAACCGGCACCAATTTCCAAACCCAGCGATCAACCAATTATTTTCCTACCAGAACAGCTATAGCAGCCACAGCAGGTTATAAGATCAATGACAAAAGCATTATCGGCATTGGCATCAGTGGCAAGATAGGCTGGGGCAGAGACTGGAAGCATATAAGGTTGACGGGAGAAGGTATAGGGTTAAGGGCATTCGTTGATTGGAAGGCTCCTGACCTGTTTAAAACCAGCAGCAAATTCATGGGCAGCTTATGGTTAACCGGTGGAGCAGAAATGAACTATACCAAAACGGTACAAAGCCTGGCGGTATTTAAGAACTATACCACCTGGACAAAGAGCGCACTGGTAGGCATTACCAAAAAGTACAACATGAAATCTCCCTTGAAAAAGGGCAAGCAGGTACAGGGCAGCATGCAATTCCTTTACGATTTTTTACACAATCAACATATACCACCTACACCTGCTTTTGTTTGGAGGGTGGGGTATAGTTTTTAAAAATTAATTATTGACAATCAAGAGACAAAATCACTCGACAATGAAAAACATTTATGGCTGTTTACTTGCACTTATTCTTTCCCCTTTATTGGTTTTGAGCCAAACAAAAATTGGGCTTGAGTCTTTGATACCTCCGGCACCTAATGCTGCTGAATTAGGTAAATATGGAACAATTCCCGTGGGAACTTTGACTGGAGTACCTGAGATCAGCTTCCCATTATATGAAATCACTAGCGGGAGTTTGAAGTTACCAATAACACTTTCTTATCATGCCGGAGGAATCCAGGTAAATCAGAAGTCTACAGATGTGGGGCTTGGCTGGAGTGTTATGGCAGGAGGAACAATTTCAAGGGCTGTATTTGGCGCCGCTGATAATAATACATATGGCTATTTTAACTATACTCCTCCATCTTATAACACACTTTTAAATACCTATAATTATTACACAATGGGCACTTACAATATTGTGGGTAATACCGGATACGATCTGGAGCCAGATTTATTTGTGTATAATATGGGTGGAAAATCGGGAAAATTTATTTATACCCCAGGGCAGGGTTTTACAACCATCCCATTTGATCCCGTAAAAATACAAACTATAGGAAGTGGGCTAGGCGTTACCTT
>JBGALP010000312.1:0-4992 GCA_044223805.1 Agriterribacter sp. | reverse complement strand
ATACCGCTCATGGCTACCCGAAGTGGAATGTCCCTGTGGCTGCGTTACCTCTTCTACATGAAAAACAGCGGGTATATGTGTCTCTCGTATTTTTTGAAGCGCCTGTTCAAATGTTTCACACATGCCGGCATAATCCCAGCATTTTACTTTGTATATATCAACTCCGTTGGTATTATTTTTTTTCTGAAAGCCTTTTAAGGCTTCAGATATAGATCCTTTTACAATCTGCTCGCCAGATGGTACAGATATACCAAATCCATCATCCCAGATAAAAATGGCTAAAGGTATTTGCAAAACAGCCGCGGCATTAACCGCTTCAAAAAAATGCCCTTCAGATGTAGAAGCATCGCCGATAGTGCAAAAGCAAACTTCGTTGCCGTTATTAGAAAGGTTTTTGAATTGCTGAAGCTCTTTAATTTCTCTGAAAGCTTTTGAGGCGAAAGCCAACCCAACAGCTCTTGGCATTTGCCCGGCAGTTGGCGCTATTCCGTTAGTAAAATTTTTAAGATTTACCAAATCGAGAAAGTCGCCGTTTTTATCCATAAACGCAGATGAGAAATGCGCGTTCATTTGGCGGCCTGCGCTGTGCGGCTCATCATTCTCATCAGGATTTGCATATAATTGCGAAAAAAATTCTTCAATTGTAGATACGCCGGTAGCAAAAGCAATGGTTTGATCGCGGTAGTAGCCCGCATAAAAATCGCCGGGTTTAAAAAATTTAGATAGCGCTACCTGGGGCACCTCTTTTCCATCGCCAAAAATGCCAAACTTAGCCTTCCCCGTTAATACTTCTTTGCGGCCCAATAAGCTGGCTTCCCTGCTTTCGCAGGCAAGTTTGTAATCATCCATTACTTCCTGGCGAAAACGATCGAACGAAAGTTTTTCTTCGGATAAAGTATCGTTGGGGATGGTTTGCTCCATGGTAGCAAAAATACCCGAAAATTATTTAAATGGTGCTGCCTTGTTGATGTATATAGAAAATATGTGGAGATGTTGTTTAATTGCTGGTGAAATACAAAATCCGCTTATCTTTGCGCCACTTTTTAAAATTGTATTATGGCAAGTACGGCAGATATATCCAGGGGTATGATCCTCAAATTAGACGGTAGTCTTTACAGCGTTGTGGAATTTGGCGAAAATAAAACCGCCAGGGCCGCGGCTAAAGTATGGGCTAAATTAAAAGGGGTTGATAATAACCGCAGTATTGAAAAAACCTGGAACTCTGGTGATAATATTTTCCCCGTTCGTGTAGAGAAAAAAGCTTTCCAGTTTTTATACAAAGATGACTCAGGTTATAATTTCATGGACAATGAATCCTTTGAGCAGATTGTAATACAGGAGCAGTTAATAGATGCTCCGCAGTTTTTAAAAGATGGCCAGGAGGTAGGTGTTTTAATAAATACCGAGACCGAACTTCCAATGAGTGTGGAATTACCTGATAAAATAGTTGTGTTAGTTACATATAGCGAACCTGGCGTAAGAGGCGATACAGCAACACGTACCCTCAAAGCTGCCACTGTTGAAACCGGCGCTACGGTTATGGTTCCTTTGTTTGTTGAAGAGGGCGAATTAATAAGAGTAAATACCAAGTCTGGCGAATACGTTGAAAGGGTAAAAAACTGATTTGGGTATATTTATCCTGAATTACTATCTTAGCCGCCAGTTTCAGATCAATTGCTGGAAAAACTTAAACAAAGCCACACATGGATTTTAAACAGATTCAGGAGTTGATAAAAATTATCAACAAATCTAATATCGGAGAAATAACATTAGAAGAAAAAGAGTTTAAAATTACTATAAAGCAGAAAGAAGATCATATTACACAAGTAGTATCTTCTGTTCCAACATATACTCCTCAAATAGCTGCACCCGTTTCTCATACTGCAGACGCCGCCCCTGAAAAACCCAAATCTGCTGCTGAACCTAAAGCAGACAATCTTATAACCATAAAAAGTCCGATGATCGGCACATTTTACAGACGAGCCTCTCCCGACAAACCTATTTTTGTAGAAGTTGGTGATGAAGTTTCTCCTGGTAAAGTAGTATGCATTATTGAAGCTATGAAGCTTTTTAATGAAATAGAAAGTGAAGTAAGCGGTAAAATAGTGAAAGTATTGGTTGAAGATGCAAGCCCTGTAGAGTACGACCAGCCCCTGTTTTTAATAGAGCCATAGCTCATTTGAAAGTTTGAAAATGTGCTGATGTGAAAATGAATTTTTCGTTTTCGTGAAGCAGAAATAAATTTTCGAATTATCAAATTACCGAATTTTCAAATTGACTACATGTTCAAAAAAATACTGATTGCCAATCGTGGAGAAATAGCGTTGCGTATTATACGCACGTGCAGAGAGATGGGCATTAAAACCGTAGCGGTATATTCAACTGCAGATAAAGACAGCCTGCATGTAAAATTTGCTGATGAAGCAGTTTGTATTGGCCGCCCTCAAAGCTCAGATTCTTATCTGAATATACCTCACCTGATGGCTGCCGCAGAAATTACCAATGCGGATGCTATTCACCCCGGTTATGGTTTTTTGGCCGAAAATGCCAGGTTCGCGCAAATATGCGGTGAACATGGTATAAAGTTTATTGGACCCACGCCTGATATGATTAACGCAATGGGCGATAAGATTACCGCTAAAGAAACAATGATAAAGGCAGGAGTACCGGTTGTTCCCGGTGGACAGGGATTGCTGGAAAGTGTGGATGAAGCAAAAGGGCAGGCAAAAGAAATTGGTTACCCCGTAATATTAAAAGCAACTGCCGGTGGTGGTGGTAAAGGGATGCGTGTAGTGTGGGAAGAAAGCGAAATGGAAAAAGCTTATTCCACTGCCAAAACAGAAGCCGGAGCATCTTTCAAGAATGACGGGGTGTATATGGAAAAATTTGTGGAAGAGCCCCGCCACATAGAAATACAGATTGCCGGCGACAGGTATGGAAAAGTGTGTCACATGAGCGAAAGAGATTGCTCTATTCAACGCAGGCATCAAAAGCTGGTAGAAGAATCTCCATCGCCTTTTATGACCAATGATCTTCGCGAAAAAATGGGAGAGGCGGCGGTAAAAGCAGCATCTGCTATTAATTATGAAAGTGTAGGTACAATAGAATTTCTTGTGGACAAACACAAGAATTTTTATTTTATGGAGATGAATACGCGCATACAGGTAGAGCATTGTGTTACCGAAGAAGTAACCAATTTTGACCTTATAAAGGAGCAGATAAAAATCGCTTCGGGCGAATCTATTTCGGGTAGAAATTATTATCCTGAAATGCATGCTATTGAATGCCGCATTAATGCCGAAGATCCATACAATGATTTTCGCCCGTCACCAGGGAAAATAACTGTATTGCATCAGCCGGGAGGACATGGTGTGCGTATAGATTCACATACCTATGCCGGTTATATTATTCCGCCATACTATGATTCCATGATCGCTAAAATTATTGCCATAGCCCGTACAAGGGAAGAAGCTATTAATACGATGAGCCGGGCGTTAAGTGAATATGTGATAGAAGGTGTAAAAACCACTATACCATTTCACCAACAGCTTATGCGCAATGAAGATTTTAGAAAAGGAAATTTTACAACAAAATTCCTTGAAACTTTTACAATGTTGTAGCCACTGCTATCTGTTTTGTTTTAATCAATCTCCTGCAGTAATGCGGGGGATTTTTTTTCGCGTAAGTGAGACAGGTAGCCGTCAACTCAAGCTCTTTATGGATAATTGGTTATATTTTATGTGCCGCAGAGACTTTTACCGGTAGAATAAAATTAATAATGCGTTTATCTTTCCGTTAGTAACTTTTTGTGTTGGGATCAGCATATTTTTGTGTTGGGATCAGCATAACATAAAGTGCGGTCCGGCATGCAATCCTTTCATTTGGTTAAACACCAACCGGTAGCGGTCTGCTAAAATTGTCGCTGTGGTTTGGTGTGTTTCACAACGGGAAATTTGTATAAAACGAATTTGAAATGCGGTCTTTTTAGAGAAGTAATAATTTCTATTTTAGTCTTTCTAACACTCCTTTTCGCTTAACTATATTCTTATAATCCCATTGAATCTCTCTTGCTTTTTTCAACCAACGTTTTAGATCTTTTGTCTTAATTTCTTTTACAGTGGTATATCGGGCTTCCGCTGCTTTAAAACTTCCTTCTTTTTGCAAACCATCTTCCTCAAAAGATTGACCGCTCCAGAAAAGTAACCGTACGGAATCTTTCAATTTACTGTATCCAACAACAGGGTTGCCCTCTAAAAACCAAACCGGATGCGCATGCCATATTTTATTTTCTGCATCGGGAAGACTTAGATTGATTTCCTGGGCAAGGGTGTTACAAATAGCTTTGTCTTCATCTGCCTGGGCATTGTTATAGGCTTGAATATCTTTATTCATATTCTTGTTTTAATAGTTAGGCAATTGGAATATAACAATGTAGTGAAATTTATTTTTTAATTACCTGTATTTATTGTTCTATAAATTTAAAAACAGTTAATCGGCACACCCTTAATTTTTTTTCTGAGGCCCAACCTTTTCATTTTCCGTTGTTGTTTATTCATACAGACAAATCAGTACTGTGTATTTTCTAACAAATCAAAATGACGATATGAAAAATGTAACCGTTTTATTTTTGTTTTTAATAATGCTATCATGCTTTTGGGCTTGTAAAAAAGATCAATCTGTAGATATTAATAACACCGGCACATCATTAGATGCTTCAAAAACCTCCGCAATAAAAAAAGGAGAGCCTGTTGTTTTCACATTTCCCGGAGCTTCAGCGAACGATACCATACATTGGAGTGTAACTCCTTCTGCTAACGTACAAATTAATATCAGCGGTAATAAAGCTTCTGTTTTATTTGGGTTGGCGGGCAAATACGCGGTAGCTGCCCATTCCGGAGGTATTACAGCAAGCATGGATGTGTCTGTAAATGATACTGCCTACACGGGCGGACAAGGTGTTACCTACAGTACCGTTGCTTTAACAGGCGATGA
>JBGALP010000311.1:0-5079 GCA_044223805.1 Agriterribacter sp. | reverse complement strand
GCGGAGCTGCTGCCATAGCACGGATATAATGGCGTATATAATCTCCGTAGCCATCAGTTAACCATATATCATCGCGGATATAATAATTTTTACCATCGGTATTTACCATATAGGTTGCCCAGTTCAATTCACGTATAGCATTGGTTAGATTAATAGTATCGCCGGTCTTCTCCCAGTAGTACAGTTCCATTGAAGCCTGCCGGGATGAATGGCTGTTTCCGGGCGTGCGGTAAATGGTTTGTTCATCGGTTGTTATTACACCATATTTCTCAAACTCTTTGTCATCAAGCTTTTCATGCACCCAGGCGAAAATTTTCTTCACTGTATTTTTCCAGTCAGGGTCAGCATCTTCATTATCCATCAGGTACATAGCGTAAGTGATGCCATTAATCTGGCAATCAGACCAGCCGAGTATATCTTCAAAAAAAGGCCCCCATTTTTGATTTTTTGCAGGATAGTTTTTTAACCAATCCAAAGCTATAGTGTAGGCTTTACCGTAAGCAGCAGCATCTCCCTTACCCAAGGCTTTCAATTCAGTAAATAAACGGAGTGTACCCGTCCAGTTAGTAGCGTATATAGAAGGCTGTTCGGCTTCAAAGGCAGCCTTTCCTGGTTCGGGTTTATTGATATTGGGTTTATTAATGAGCTTGCCAACTTCACCGGTCTTTGCATTTACTTTAAACGGCCAAGGAGAATGAAATTCATCACCCGGTGCCACTTTGGCTGCTAATGTATTGGCAATTTTTATAGCAGCATCCAGGTATTTGCTGTCCCCTGTTTTTTTATACAAATGCACCAGCTCATAGCCAAATGATCCCGCTTTATCCGGTTGCAGATAGCCCTTACCCAAAATCATATCTCCATCGTATATGCCTGAGTGTAAGTTGGTATTATAGGGATATGGCAGATTGGGCCAGGCATCTTGCGGCAGAGACAAACCATGACCCAGATAATAATCGGCCATATACTTCATATTTTCTATCACCAATTCATCACCACTGTAATTGTATAAAAGATCCCATGATGAAAGCGCCATCATCAACTGATCGCCACCCAAGCCTCTTTTATCATGCTCAGGGCGCCACACCTGGTGGTTCATATAATATTTCTCACCGTTGGAATCTAATTCCATATTCTTCCAGAAGCTCCATACCAGGTTAATCATCTTATCATACGACGCGCCCAAATCAGCGCTGTACCAAGGAAGTATAGCGCCATTCTGATCTACACGAACAGCGTGATAACTCAGGCTTGAATCTCTCTTAAGATAAATACTGTCGGCAAGTATGGTATCGCCTTTTGCATGAATGAGTTCATCATTCAATCCAGCATAAGAAATAGTGGAAGATGAAGGCGATTGGCAACCGTTTATGAGGAGGGTGCAAATAATAACACCGCTACAAAGTGCTCGTAATTTCTTCATGGAAATAATTACTGTGATGTGAAAATAAGGTATGGATTAATATACGATTTTAAACAGGCTACATGTCCCTTAATACCTGCCTTGTCAATTCAAGTGTTTTGTAAATATCTTCTTCCGTATGCGAATAACTTACAGAATTTTGTTTGCATGCAATAGGAATCTGGTAAATGCCTTTCTCAATCAATGCCCTGCGATATCGCAAATCAAAAGTAAAATCGTGCTGCAGCAGGATATCATGCAGGTCTTGCGGAACCTTTTCACAAAAGTATACACATGAAGCAGAAGCATTTTTTGATATCACCGCGGGAATGCCTTTTTCCGCAAAAAGCATCTCCCAACCCGTATACAATAACTCACTGATATAACTAATCTGTTTATACACTGCCGGATCCTGCAATATTTTTAATGTAGCCAATGCCGCCGCTGTATTTATTGGATGCGCATTATAGGTGCCAGCAATCAACACACGCTTTGCCGGATCTTTATCATCAAACAATTCCATAATCTCGCGTTTTCCACCAATTACTCCAAGTGGATATCCATTAGCTACCGCTTTTCCAAAAACAGATAAATGAGGTGTAACACCTGAAACACTTTGATAACCACCCAGCGCCGATCGGAATCCGGTTTTTACTTCATCAAAAATGCAAACCGCATTGTATTGTTCACAAAGTGCGAGTAGCCCTTGCAGGTAGCCGGGTTTTGGCAGTAATACACCTACGTTCTGCAACACAGGTTCTGTTAGCACACATGCCACCGGGTATTTTTGCAATACATATTCAACAGATGCGAGATCGTTAAAGTTAATGCAGTGTATTTTTTGTTTAACAGCTTCGGGTATGCCTGCCGATGATGGAATAAAAACATATTCGCCCGGCGATACACGAGCTCCCAACTGTTGAAGAGAAGGCATTACGGCTCTTGACACATCATTATGCCATCCATTATACCCTCCCACCATTAATATGATATGTTCTTTGCCCGTATAGGCGCGGCTCAGGCGGATAGCATGCGCGGTGGCTTCGCTTCCCGTATTAGTAATCTGTAACAGGTCGAAAGAAGGAATAAGTGAACAAAGTTGTTTTGACAATGCTATTTCCAGTTCATTGGTGCCACTGCCGATCAATGAAAGATCATTTTTAACAGTTTCTATCACGGCATCATTTACTGCATCGTAATTGTGCCCAAGCAAATGCGGTGCAAACGCTGCATGATAGTCTATATATTCCTTGCCATTAATATCGTAGATTTTACTGCCTTTTCCTTGTTTGAATATAATGGCGGGGTTTACTTTCCGGTTTAAAGAAACCACTCCGCCGGCAATATACTTGCCGGCTTCTGTGGCTATCTTTTCAAAAGCGTCGGGCAAAGTATGTGCGTGCATAAGCCTATGCTTGGGTTAAATTTCTGTTTACAAATATAACCGTTTTTTGTAAACAAAATAATCAAAAAATGCGCTTATTCTGAAAGGTAGAACATACAAACTGCCGGTTGGAATATACCCGTAACCAGTTAACCTTTACATTACAGGTTAAACCGATCACAGTTCATATCTTAGTGTACTAAACCGTTTTGAAAACATACTGTTTTGAGTTTACAATCAGCTATTTTATCGTTTCTGCAGGTACGCAAATCAGAAAGCAAATTGGTTTCCCGCCTTTTTATTTTTGAGTTTTTCCAGGGTGCGGCGCTTGCTATTGTTTTTACCACTGCTATAACCTTATTTCTGCAGCAGCTTCCTATCCAGGATTTCCCCAAAGTATTTGTGTTGTCTGCCTTTCTGTTATGGATAGCCGCATATATTTATCACCAGCTTGAGCATATTTTTTCCGCGGCCAAACTCGTGTTGGTTGTACTGCTCTTTAATATGAGCAGTATATTGTTTTTTATTCTGATGATGAACCAGGAAACAAAGCCCTGGTTTCTGTTTGCTTTTTTAGCCACCTTTAATATTTTGTACCTGCTTAATAACCTGGAGTTTTGGGGACTTGCTTCCTTATTGTTTGATGTGCGCCAGAGCAAAAGATTATTTTCGGTAGTAAGCGCAAGCGATCTCCCGGCAAAGCTTTGCGGTTACCTGCTCACCGCTTTGCTGGTTCCGGTAATAGGTACAGAAAATCTGTTGTGGGTGGCGTTGGGCGCTATGGTTATTTCATTGCTGCTGTACAAGCCGCTTGTGAATGTGGAGGAAATTAAAAATATCGGGCATACTGATCACGAACATGCCACCCATTCCCTGAAAGATATACAGGCAAGCGTAATCAATAATAAACTCATCCGCATACTGGCGTTAATATCTTTTTTTTCACTGTGTTGTTTAATTGTGGTGAATGTTATTTTATATGGCTATATAAAACACGAGTTTAAGGGTGACAAGGAAATGCAGCGCTTCTTTGCTATTTTTCTTGCCACCGTGCGGTTAATCACACTGGTTATTAAAGCAGGTGTTACCAACAGGCTGGCAGATAAATTAGGTTTGCAAAAATCATTGCTTATTACGCCCATAATACTGCTGATTATATGCTTTACCGATTTATTTTTTTCGATGCGAACGGGCTATGAGCGATCGGCATTGTATGTATTTGGGATTATGGCATTGTTTACAGATGTGTTGCGCATGGGCATACAGTCGCCCGTATTGCTTGCCGCCATGCAGCCGTTACCAACACATCAGCGCCTGCGTGGACACACCATATTAAAAGGGTTAATGGACCCATTCGCTTTTTTGGCGATGGGAAGTCTTATGTGGTTTATTAGCAGTGGAGGAAAAGAATTGAACCTGGAATTACTTGGATTGGTTTTATCAGGATTAATTATTTGCTGGATCATTTCGGTATTGTTTGTAGATAAGCAATACGCGGCCGTACTTACAACCGCTATAAGAGACCGGACCCTGAACGAAAAATTCATTTCTATTACTGATAAAGCATCGCTGGATATATTACTCGACAGGATAAAAACAGGCAATGAAACGGAAGCTATCGGCGTGTTAAAACTGGTGACATCACAAACCAATAAGCTGGATGATTTTTTTGAAGCCGCACTAAAGCATCCTTCTGCTATAGTAAAAAAATACGCGCTTACCCTGCTGCCTGAGCGCCACGATGAAGTGATATTAAGCAGGTTAAAAACAATGGCTGCAGACCCGGCATACCAGGATATACTACCCGATATCCTGCGTGCTATCGGCAATATGCATCCTGCAGAAAATCTTTCAGACTTCATACATCATCCAATATTGCCTGTTGCGGCTGAAGCTATTTCAATAACATTACAACAAAATGCAGGCGACAGAAAAGAAGCCTTACAAAAAATAGACAACCTACTTACTTCTCCCCATTTGCAAGAAAAAACAGCAGGGTTAACTTTAGCAGGCGCTTCAGGGGATGATAGATTTTTGAACAGCATAACAGCATTGATGCAGGATGATAATGCAGAAGTAAGAAACGCGGCACTACAGGCAGCAGCCGTTCATGGGCACAACGTATTGGCAACGCATTTACTAAATGAATACGTGCAAAACGGGAACAGTAATGAAGTATTGCAGGCCATCACCAAGGGAAATGATCAAACCCTACATGCTGTGAAAGATTATTTGTTTAAAGAAAAATGTGAAGGAACAAAAAGCGCTAAATTGATTGGGGCATTATCAAGAA
>JBGALP010000310.1:0-5096 GCA_044223805.1 Agriterribacter sp. | reverse complement strand
GCTTATAAGGCGGATTACAGAGCTTTAGGTGATAAAATAATCAAGGATCTTAAAAAGGATATTGATCAGCAGTTGATCTATTATGCATCATTAGGAGGCATGTCTGTTCAGGAAATGTTGCAACATATGCAGGATACAGAGAGCCTGAGTAGAAGACAACGTTCGTTGTTCAATGAAATTGATCAAACATTCAGGTTGCAGAATTATCTTTCTTATGTAGAAGGAAGATACAAACAACAATCAGCTACTCCTTCAGAAACACCCAATACAATAAAAACAGAAAGTCCGGCTGCACAACCGGATTCTAACAAGAAATAAAGTTTATTTTTTATCGCTATGCTGGCAGGACTGCAGGATGTAACATTTGAATTTGGAGCGAGAACCATTGTTAGTGATGCCACCTGGCATATACAACCTTATGAGCGCATTGGCCTAATAGGGTATAATGGAACAGGAAAATCTACCTTACTTAAAGTATTAGTGGGCGAGTATGCACCATCTGCGGGAACCGTAGAAAGGGGCAGAGGCACATCTATAGGCTACTTGCACCAGGACCTTTTGAGTTTTGATACCAACGATTCGATTTTACAGGTAGCCCTCAGCGCTTTTGAAAAAATTCTTGCATTAGAAAAGGAAATTGAAATATTAGGCAACCGCCTGGAGAAAGAACATGAAGATGAAGCCTTGCTGCACGAATATTCAGATAAGCTCCACGAAATGGAAATGCTTGGCGGGTACAATATTCATCATCAAACCGAAGAAGTATTGCAGGGGCTTGGGTTTTCGAATGCCGATGTACAACGCCCGTACAAAGAGTTTAGCGGAGGCTGGCGTATGCGTGTTCTACTGGCAAAGATGATATTACAACAGCCCGATCTTTTGTTATTAGATGAACCTACCAACCACCTTGATTTACCTTCTATAGAATGGCTTGAAAAATATTTGATTCACTACAAAGGAGCGGTGGTGATAGTAAGCCACGATAAATATTTTTTGAACCGGATGGTTACCAAAATTGTGGAATTATACCAGCAGCAACTGCATGTGTATAATGGCAATTTTGATTTTTATGAAACGGAAAAAGTAATGCGCCTTGATCTGCAGCAACGTGCTTTTGAAAATCAGCAGGAGTATATCAGGCAGCAGGAAAGATTTATTGAGCGCTTTCGTGCAAAAGCTACCAAAGCAGCAGCAGCACAGAGTGCTATGAAGCGGTTGGATAAATTAGACCGCATTGAAGATGTTTCTATTGATCGTCCTGAAATAAAAATTAATTTTCAATTAGATAAAATCCCGGGTAAGGTACTTTGCACATTAAAGCATGTTACCAAAAGATTTGGCAGCAATACCATAGTTGAAAATACTTCTGCAGAAATTAACCGTGGCGATAAAATCGCGCTTATCGGCGCAAATGGTAAAGGTAAATCTACCATGCTGCGTATTGTTGCGGGTGCAGAACCATTTGAAGGCGAAAGAATATGGGGACATAATGTAGAGGAAAGTTTTTATGCGCAGCATCAACTGGAAGCGCTGAATATACAGGATAATATCCTGGATGAAATGAAGAACTGTGGCAGCAAGAAAACAGAACAGGAACTCAGAACATTACTAGGTTGCTTTTTGTTCAGTGGCGATGATGTTGACAAAAAAATAAAAGTATTGAGTGGTGGTGAAAAAGCACGCGTGGCATTGGCAAAAACCATGGTGAGTAAAGCCAATTTTTTAATACTGGATGAGCCCACCAACCACCTTGACCTGCTTAGTATTGACCTGTTGATTGAAGCGTTGAACCGCTACAATGGTACCATCATACTGGTTAGCCACGACAGGCATTTTATTTCTAAAGTAGCCACCCGCATTTGGGAGATTGATGAACACGAGATAAAAGATTTTGCCGGTGGTTATGAAGAATGGATGGAATGGAAAGAGAGAAAGAAAAATGAAAAAGCAAAGGCTTTTGCTGCAAATGAGCAGGAAAAGAAGCCGCAAATAGAAAAGCCTGTTGAAGTAAAACCTGCTGTCCCTGTAGCAAAATCTAATGCACCTATAGATAAGGATCTTAAAAAGGAGTTGCAGAAGCAACAACGCAATCTTCAATTGCTGGAAGAAAAATTGGCATCGCTTACACAACAGAAAAAAGACCTGGAAGCAAAACTTGCGCTGCCTGATATATATTCTGATAAGAATAAATTTCTTGCTGTTGAAACTGAGTATAAGAAAAACAGTACTACACTTAACATCACCAATAAGGAGTATGAAGTGGCTTTTGAAAAGCTGATGGAGCTGGAAGAGAAGAACAAATGAGTTGGCTCAGCCTGCTGAATTGCAAATTACTTGATCTGTTTGAATGCTGCACCAGGCATCTTAACCATAAAGCCTACCCGAAACAAAGGTGTAAACATATTTACGGCAAAAATCTACAGAAAGCATTTTAATAAGTAAATTGTACAACCAAATCAGTTCAATATATTATTGATGCGTGTTTTATTTTTAGCCTGTACCAACCTGGCAGCAAAGTCTTTTTATATACTGCTTTTCATCTGTTGTATGCACATGGCGTCCGCCCAAAAGCAAAAAGCAGACAGCCTGCGTGTTTTATTAGCGACAGAAAAAACAGATACAGGCAAGGTAAAGTTGATGTGGCAACTGGCTGATGTGGTAAGCGCCTATAATCCAGACACTGCTTTACAACTGGCACAAAAAGCATTGTTCTCTGCAAAAAAAATAAAGTATATAGAAGGGGAGTCAAGATCACTGGGCATTTTAGCAGAAGTGTTCAGAAAGATCGGGAACTATCCAAGAGCATTGGAATTTAATTTCAAAAAGCTACAACTTGAAGAAAAAAATGGCAATACCTATAATTTGACCAGTGCACTTAATAATATAGGCATTGTATATGTTTTCCAGGAAGAGTATCGCAAAGGGCTTCAATATTATTATGCCGCGGATTCAAATATAACCCGTTATAACATTGAGCCATTCAAGTACAATATAGCATTGAACATCGGCGACGCGTACAACAAATTAAATATTTCTGATTCAGCCTATTTCTATTTTGATAAGTCATTACAAATTGCAGAGCAACTCCATGATGGTGATTATATTGGTACATCGCTTACCGGTTTAGCGCACACATATGCCAGGCAGTTAAAAGATTCATTATCGTTGATTACCTATAAAAAAGCATTGGATTACCTTTCAGCCGCCGGAGATGATGATATTTTTTGTGAGGCGACATTAGGAATTTCCGCGGTATATCAAAAGTTGAAACGTAAAGATTCAGCGGTATACTTTGCTTCCCTGTCGCTTAATATTGCAAAGAAAGACGGCTTTCTTTCTCATGAACTGGAAGCAGCAGAACTCCTCACAAATTTGTACAAGGAATCAAGGAATATTGATAGTGCTTTCCTATATGTTGATTATGTAAAAACGCTGAATGACTCCATTAACAGCAGAGACAAGATCAAAGAGTTGCAAATCATTTCCAGCAATGAACAATTGCGGCAGGCTGAGATGGAAGAAAATAAACGCATCGCTATGCGGGAACGTTCTCAGCAGTTGCAATTACTTTTTATAGGCATGTTTATACCCTTCTTTTTTTTGATGACCGTTTTATTGAGTCGTATAAAAATTCATGTGAGAATAATAAAGGTGCTGGGCATTATTTCTTTACTTATCCTGTTTGAATATCTCACGCTGTTGCTTCACCCTTATGTAGTAGAGTTAACACATCATACGCCTGTTCTGGAGATACTTATTTTTGTTTCTATTGCGGCTATACTCATACCAACACATCATCGCATTGAACATTGGCTGATAGAAAAGCTGATTCATCAAAAGGAAGAAAAAGACACTTTAAAACTGAAGTTGAAAACAAAAAAGATAACAGTAAAGACATCATCGGATGTTCGCAAATAAAAAAGCAACTGTTTCCCAGTTGCCTTCTTCATTTATTTTTTTAGGAAATTAGTTGGTGCCTTTAACAGGTTTGGTATTAGCGCTATCCATATGGGTAGTATCTGCTGGTGAAGCCGGTGGAGTATCGGCAGGTTTAACCGTAGTGGTAGTATCGGCTGGTTGCTTTTCTGTTTCAGCGCCGCTTCCACAGGCTGAGGCTGTTGTTGCTAACAGGATAATACCGGAGATAATGTGCAGGATTGATTTACGCATGTTTGCCATTTTATAAGATTTAGATGATAAGGTTACGGCTAATATCTCAAGCCGTCAAAAAATAGTTTAATGAGTGGCGTCAAAATATACCTTTACAGCGCTAATGAGTGACAGTTTATTTCCCTGATATTCTTATTTGTGGATTAAGCATAATTGAATTTTGATAGAAGAAAAATTAATAGGGACAGCTGGCTAATAACGATTATCTGCAACCTCCCCTGTAACGTTTACACCCGGCTAAAGCTTATCCACACAATACTAACAAAAAGCCGGCGTTATAACATAGGTTAAAAAACGCGTGTTTTAACCAGCCCCGTTTTTGATACCCGATATCCGAAACTCTTCCGTAATCCCTTTGAATACTTCGAGCAAATCATTGATTTGATCCGACCCTGTAATTTTTTAACCATTAAAACAGTGTCTATGAAGCAATTCATTACCCATTACGCAACAGCAGAAGTTAAGGTTTACCTTACTGCATTGGTTTATTTTACCGCAATGACAATATTTGCGGTGCTTTATGTATAAAAGCACCATCTAAGCTCAGATTTAAGCAAATTAAAGCAAAGGCGAAGCCTGAAGGAGCAATGCTTCGCCTTTCACTATTTTTTACACCTTCACCAGTTTCCATTTTCCTCTTTTAAATATTATATAGGCAGCAATGGTTATAGCTGTTTCTGCTACAGGTATAGCCGTAAATACGCCTATTGGACCCCAATTAAATACCTGTGCGGTTAGCCAGGCAAAGGGTATTTGTAAAAACCAGAATCCAAAAAGGTTTATCCATGTGGGCGTTCGGGTATCACCGGCACCATTAAAAGCATTGCCTATCACCATTCCTATTCCATAAAAAATATACCCTGCACTTATAATGCGCATAGCCAGAACCGCATAACGCTTTACTTCAACCTCATTGCTGAAAAAGC
>JBGALP010000309.1:0-5111 GCA_044223805.1 Agriterribacter sp. | reverse complement strand
GGTTTGGATGGTGCAGGAAGATTGAATAATCCAACCAAACGCTGGGGTGGTTTAATGCGCTCCATTGATCAAACAGATTTTGAAACCAACAACGTAGAGTTTATTGAATTTTGGGTGTTGGATCCTTTCATAAAAAATACTAATACCGCCGGTGGTGATTTATATTTTAACCTGGGTAACGTTTCGGAAGATATCTTAAAAGATGGGAAACGATCTTATGAAAATGGTTTACCTACGCCTAAAATTCCCGCACAAACCGACGCCTCCCTATGGGGAAAAGTACCCGTAAACCCTATACAGGTAACACAGGCGTTTAGTAACGATCCGGATGACCGCCAGTACCAGGACGTTGGTTTTGACGGCTTAAGAGATGATGATGAAAAAACGCAATATGCTACCTACCTGCAGTCGTTACAAGCGCAGTTAGGTGCAGGATCTCCTGTTTACCAGGCTGCGGCAGCCGATCCTTCGGGTGATAATTTCCGTTATTACCGCAATGCCGCATTTGATAATTCCAGGACAGGTATACTTGGCCGTTATAAAAACTTTAATAGCCCAGATGGTAATTCACCTGTGTCAACAGAAAGTACACAATCTACCTCGTCTACACTATACCCGGATGCGGAAGATTTAAACAAGGATAATACGCTTAATGAAAACGAAGAATATTTTCAATACCGTGTGGCTATAAAGGAAAAGAGCACTCCGGAAATGCAGATAGGCAACAACTATATTATTGACAGAAGAGATACTGTTGTAAGATTGTCAGATGGAAGTACCCAAAATCAAACATGGTACCAGTTTCGTATACCTATCAGCAGTTACGATAAAAAAATAGGCAATATCCCCGACTTTAAGTCTATACAGTTTATCCGTATGTTTCTTACCGGATTTGAAGATTCAACTGTATTACGTTTTGCCAAACTTGATCTTGTAAGAAATCAATGGAGAAAATTTACTTATGAATTAGATACAGCCGGCGTGTACAAACCTATTGCGGCTAACGACCCGGTTAATTTTACTGTAGGTGCCGTAAATATTGAAGAAAATAACAGGAGGCAACCTATTAATTACCGCATTCCACCAGGTATTGAAAGAGTACAATCATTGAGTAATGGTGGTATTAATATTCTCCAGAACGAGCAATCCATGAACATGCAGATATGCAATCTGCCAAATGGTGAAGCAAGAGGTGTATTTAAATCCATTAATTTAGACATCAGGCAATACCGGAGATTACTGATGTTTACACATGCGGAAAGTGTTACAGGTCAACCTTCACTTTCAGATGGAAAAATTAATGCAGTGATCCGTATTGGTAGCGACTACATCAATAACTTTTATGAAATCAAAATCCCGCTTAAAATAACAGCGGCGGGCGCTACCGTTGATACAGATGTGTGGCCGGAAGAAAATAACCTTGATTTTGATCTTTCAATACTGGAACAAATAAAAGCTGAACGGAATACCCAACTCAATAACCCCAATGTTATATACAGAAAAGTGGTTAATGGGCGAACGTATTCCGTTATGGGTAGCCCGAACTTTGGTGAAGTAAAGGGATTTTTTATTGGGGTAGAAAATCCCGGTAATGGCACAGCCTCCCCTATCTGCACTGAAGTATGGATAAACGAATTAAGACTCTCCCAGATTGACGAAAAAGGTGGCTGGGCTGCTTTAGGACGCGTGGATCTTGCCCTGGCAGATTTAGGAACACTTACTTTTTCTGGTAATATGCACACTATAGGTTTTGGTACGCTTGAGCAAAGAGTAAATGAAAGGGCCAGAGATAATTTTACGCAATTTGATGCGGCTGCCAATCTTCAGTTAGGTAAACTTTTGCCACGTGGGGTTGGCATTGATATTCCACTATACGCGGGCATTTCACAAACCATAAGCACACCCGAATATGATCCATACGATAAAGACATCAAGCTAAAAGATAAGCTGGATGCGGCAAGCGGAGCCAAGCGCGATTCTATCCGCAGTTCCGCTATTGATATCACCACTATCAAAACATTTAATCTTACCAATGTAAGAAAGCTGTTGCCTGAAGGTAAAAAGCAAAGACTGTGGAGCATCTCTAACCTTGACTTTAGTTATTCCTATACTTCTATAAAATCTCACAATCCGCTTATTGAAAATAATGAGGTAAAAAAATATAAGGGGGGAATTGGATATAACTATACCGGGCAACCGAAGTTTGTTGAGCCGTTTAAAAAAATCATCAAAAGCAAATCAAAATGGTTTGATGCTGTAAAGGATTTTAATTTCAATTTTACGCCGGCGCTTATTGGTATCCGTTGGGACTTGAACAGGCAGTTCGGCGCCCTACGCCCACGGGAGGTGTATGTACCGGGCACACTCCCAAGTCCGTATAAAATTCCTGAGACCTACGATAAATTCTTTACGTTCGACAGGCACTATAACTATCGCTGGGATATAACCCGCTCTCTTAATTTTGACTACGAGGCATTGAATAATGCGAGGATTGATGAACCAGTGGGAAGAATTGACAATAAGCCTAAAAAGGATACACTGTGGAAAAATTTGTTTAAGGGCGGAAGAAATGTATTATTCAATCAGCGGGCAGATTTTACCTACACATTGCCCACCAATAAGGTTCCATTAATAGACTGGACCAATGTGAACCTTGCATATAAAACAACCTACAGCTGGATAGGAGCATCAAGGCTGGCTATTAATCTTGGAAACACTATTCAAAACAGTAACGCCAAAGCTGCAACAGTTGATCTTGATTTCAACAGGTTGTACAGCAAATTCAGAATATTCAGGGCATTAGAGCAACAGCAGGGTGGCGATGCTAATAAACCACCTCCGGCTCCCAACAAACAAAACTCAAAATCGGATACAACAAAGGCCAAAAAGAAAAGAGATCCAAACGATTTACCAGAATTAAGCGCCTTTGTAAAAGGAGTGGGTAAAATTATTACTTCCATAAAAAGAGTAAACCTTACTTATAGCGAAGGAGCAACATCTTTTATTCCAGGGTATACAGACAGTACAAAAATATTAGGACAGAACTTGCGGAGCGGTGCGCCAGGTATTGGTTTTATGCTGGGCAAACAGCCAGACGCTATGTGGCTGAACAGGGCCGCGTCCAAAGGATTAATCTCGAATGACAGTTTACAAAACAACCTGGTGCGGCAAACTTTTGATCAACAAATTAATCTAACCGCCCAACTGGAACCCGTGAGAGATTTTAAAATTGATATTAATCTTACCAAAACATTTAACCGTACTTACAGCGAGTTGTTTAAAGATACTTTAGGCAATGGTCAGTTTGGTCATTTGAACCCATATGCCGGAGGTGGTTTCAGCATCAGCTATATTTCTTTCCAAACCTTGTTTAAGAAAGTAGATCCAAACGTTGCCAGCCCAACTTTTCAACAATTCCAAAATAACAGGGCAATATTATCTGAAAGACTTGGTAAAGAAAATCCATATAGCCAGGTGAAGGGAGCTGACGGATACTATCTTGGTTACAGCCGCTATGCACAGGACGTATTGATTCCTGCCTTTGTTGCAGCCTATACAAACAAAGACCCTAATACCATATCGCTTTTAAAAACAAGCGGAGGCAATGTACGTTCCAACCCATTCTCTGGCTATCTTCCAAAACCTAACTGGAACATTGAATACAATGGTTTATCGAGAGTGAAACCGCTGGATAAAATTTTTACCAATCTTGTTGTACGGCACAAGTACAACAGCACCTTAAGTATGAACGCCTTCAATTCCAACCTGCTTTTCCAGGACAGGTGGGATCTTGGCTTTCCTTCTTTCCTTGATACGGTTTCTAATAACTTCATTCCATATTTCCTGGTGCCGAATATTTCGATTGAAGAGCAATTTGCACCATTTGTGGGTATAGATGTTACTATGACAAACCAGATTACCGCGGGATTTGAATACAACAAACGCCGCACATTAAGCTTGAGTTTGATTGATTACCAGTTAACAGAAATGCGTTCTTCTGAAATAAGACTGAATGCATCCTGGCGTATACGGGGATTCAATTTGCCTTTCAATATTAATTTCTTTAAAAGGAGTTCGTCAGATTCCTCGAGCAAAAAATCGGAGAGTGATGTAAAATTCGGACTCACTTTTGGTATACAGGATAATATTACAGCCAACAGCAGGTTGGATCAAAGCAATGCTTTTGCTACCAACGGTGAAAAAATAATCACCATCAACCCGACTATTGATTATGTATTAAGCAACAGGATCCAGCTTAAATTCTATTTTGATCAGCAAAGAAGGATTCCATACGTGTCATCATCTGCACCTACGGTTAATACACGGGCGGGAGTAACCGTAAATATCTCGTTGGCACCGTAGAAGAAGGTGTACGGTGGAAGGTGTAGGGAAATATAAGTTGCAGGTTGCAAGTTTCAGGATTTACAATTCCCAAACCATAAACCCTAAACCTCACACCTTTTACTAGCTCACTCCTGCTCCTGCATCAATGGCACTTTCTGGATTTACAAAATGCAATTTACCTTCTTTGTCTTCTGCCATTAATATCATTCCATTGCTTTCAATACCACGCATTTTCCTGGGAGCAAGATTGGCTACAATTACTACCTGCTTGCCTATAATTTCTTCGGGTTTAAAATGCATAGCTATACCGGAGACAATGGTTCTTTTTTCAAAACCAAGATCAACCTGCAGCTTCAACAACTTATCTGCTTTTTCCACTTTTTCAGCAGCAACAATAGTTGCTACCTTCATATCAATTTTAGCAAAATCGTCAAATACGATTTCCGGTTTTATGTTTGCAGTTTGTTGTTGTTCTTCTGCAGCAGGAGCAGTATTCTTTTCTTCAGCAGGCGCAGTTGTATTAACGGGCTTAATCATATTCGATCTCAGCTTGTCTACTTGTGTGGTTATTTCTGTATCCTCTATTTTACGGAACAATATTTCCGGTGCACGCAAACTATAGCCTACGCTCAATAACTTTAAGCTACCGGCATTTTCCCAATCCAGCATTTTATCAACCACTTTCATCATGTGCAGCATTTTCTGCGCAGTAAAAGGCAGAAATGGATTAATAAGGATGGTAAGATTAGCTGTTAATTGCAAACTAA
>JBGALP010000308.1:0-5150 GCA_044223805.1 Agriterribacter sp. | reverse complement strand
TGCATATTACTAACGATCCTAAAATACCAATAGGCATATCACGCTTCGGATTCTTTGCTTCCTGCGCAGCAGTGCTTACTGCATCAAATCCTATATAAGCAAAGAACACAATTGCCGCCGCCCGTATAATTCCGCTAAATCCAAATTCACCAAAAGTGCCGGTATTATCTGGTATATAAGGAACATAATTGGTTTTATTGATATACTTCCAGCCAAGAAAAATAAAAATGATTACCACTGCAACTTTTAACCCTACTATAATAGCATTTACAAATGCACTTTCCTGTGTTCCCTTAATTAATAACAAACTCATCAGCACCACTATAAAAACAGCAGGCAGGTTAACTACTCCCCCATCCCAGGGACCAACCATCAGTGCTGTGGGAAGATGAACATCAAAACCTTCTAAAAATTTTACCAGGTACCTGCTCCAACTGATACTTACTGTGGCAGCGCCCACGGCATATTCCAGCACAAGATCCCAACCAATGATCCAGGCAATGAATTCTCCCATGGTGGCATAACTATACGTATAAGCGCTGCCGGCTACGGGTATCATAGAAGCGAATTCAGCATAACACAAACCCGCGAATGCGCATCCTAATGCAGCTACAATAAACGAAATAGTAATAGCAGGACCGGCCTGATTAGCAGCGGCGCCACCTGTAATAGAAAACAAACCAGCCCCAATAATGGCTCCAATACCTAAAGCAACGAGTGACCAGGGACCGAGTGTACGTTTCAGGCTATGCGACCCGGATTCGCTCGCTTCTGCGATTAATCCTGCAAGTGGTTTCTTTACAAATAAACTCATAGTATCAATATAGTTAATAAATATTTTGAGGGGGAACGAGATTGAAAAGTAATCATTTCCACCCAAAAGAAATAAAAACCCTGTACTTTTTATACCGGTAAGATACTAAATCAACTATTTCTTTTTCTTTTACAATGAACTTTCTGTTAGTTTTGAAACCTTACCAGCTTTGATAATATGAATATACGCAGGACAGGTATACTGGCTTTTATACTTTTTACGGTGGTTGCCATTCTGCATTTTATGCACTTTGAAAACTGGATAACATTATCAGACCAGGTGCTTTTTGCGAGCCGGTGGTTGGTGGTAGCAAGTCTTATTGTATTTGCCTTATATAAAAAATCACTTACCACATGGATACTGGTCGCTATGGCGATTGGCGTTGAACTCGGGCTCGATTTCCCTCACTTCACACCCAGCCTGCAGTTCCTCAGCAAAATATTTCTGCGTTTGGTGAAAACAATTGTTGCCCCGTTATTGTTCGCCACCCTGGTTGTTGGTATAGCCAGTCATTCCAATTTAAAGCAAGTTGGGCGCATGGGATGGAAGTCAATTGTATATTTTGAAATTGTAACAACCGCTGCGCTTATAATAGGTATTGTTTTTATTAATATTACTAAAGCAGGCGAAGGCATTAAAGTACCTGAATCGTTATTAAAAGAATTGCCCAGGTCATCTGAAAGAATGATGCAGGAAAAAATGCTGACTATTTTAGACAGCGCCAATATAGCCTACCCTCCGCACCTACTCGACAAACTTCCAGATGCACCTGGTAAAACCTGGCAGGATCATATTATTGATATCTTTCCTGAAAATATTATTAAATCTATTTATGAAGGCAATGTGCTGCCGATAGTAGTGTTCAGCGTAATCTTTGGCATCTCACTGGCACTACTAAGCGAAGAAAAGAAAAAGCCTTTACTTGCTTTTACAGAAAGCCTTGCAGAGACCATGTTCCGTTTCACCAAGATTATTATGTATTTCGCTCCGTTTGGTGTAGGCGCTGCTATTGCTGTTACTGTGGGACATTTAGGTATTGATATATTAAAGAATTTATTTTTACTATTACTCACCTTATATCTGGCACTATTTGCCTTTATTATAATAGTACTTATTCCTATTGCATTGTTTCTTGCCAAAGTGCCTTTAAAACAATTTATACAAGCCATAAAGGAGCCTGTTTCTATTGCGTTTGCCACTACCAGCTCCGATTCAGCGCTGCCGGTAGCATTAGAGAATATGGAAAAATTTGGCGTACCACGTAAAATCGTTTCGTTTGTTATACCTACGGGTTACACATTTAACCTCGACGGAACCACATTGTACCTTTCCCTGGCGTCTGTATTTGTGGCCCAGGCAGCGGGCATACATTTGTCTTTCGGCGAACAACTGATGATAGGGCTTTCATTAATACTTACCAGTAAAGGTGTTGCCGCTGTACCCAGAGCATCGTTGGTTATTTTAATTGCCACTGCTGCAACATTTAAATTCCCACTTTGGCCTATAATGGCTATATATGGTATAGATGAGTTGATGGACATGGCACGAACTTCTGTAAATGTAATTGGCAACACATTGGCAAGCTGTGTAATTGCCCGCTCTGAAGGTGAATTTGATGATGAAAAAGCTTTGGCTTTTAAAGCAGAATAATGTGGAAACACTTTTTTCTTTATTTTACATCAATTAGTTATTATAGTTTAATTAAATTAATACAGTTTAATAAGATTTATTAGTTCAGAAATCGCAATTTTGCTGCCTGTATAAAAAATATCAATAATTGTTTATGATGAGAAGATTTATTGGTTTGGTTCTCTTTGTTTTTTGTAGCGTAGTTGTTTGGGCTCAGGGAGATATCAATGTTAAATTTCAAAATCAATACGAAGAATTTCCTCAGCATATTACTGTTACCAGTGGTGGCAAAGACACCACATTCACTCCCGATGAAAAAGGATTTGCTGTGCTTAATGTAGCGCCAAACGAACCTGTACAGATTAGTGCACCAGGGTATACTACGGTTAGTACCAATGCAACTGAATTAAAAGCAAAAAATCTTATCAATCTTCATAAAGATTTTACCTGGAAAGATTTACTCAATCCTATGTTCTACATAGTAAACGGCGGGTTATGGCTGCTGCTGTTTATTGTGTTTGCAGAAACAGGTTTGTTTGTTGGCTTTTTTCTTCCGGGAGATAGCTTACTGTTTGTAGCGGGAATATACAGCACCAACCTTATGCATGAGTTTTTTAAAGCATTGGGCATTGGCGTTATAGATAATGAATGGGTAGACTTGTTTTTGTTAGTAGGACTTATATCGCTTATGGGCATCCTGGGTAATATGGTGGGCTACTGGTTCGGTAAAAAAATAGGACCATCTATGTTTACATGGAAAGATCGTTTTCTTTTTAAAAAGAAATACCTGCATGATGCACACGACTTTTTTGAAAAACATGGAGGCGGAGCGATTGTATTTGCCAGGTTTTTGCCAATCATAAGAACGTTCGCTCCTATTGTTGCAGGTATTGTAGATATGGAAAGAAAGAAATTCATGTTCTATAATATTATTGGTTGTGTTGCATGGGTAATCAGTATGATATTTGCCGGGCACTTTTTACAGATATGGGTTAGAAAACAATTTGGCTTCGAATTAAAAGATCACCTGGAAGCGATTGTTATTATCATTATACTTGTAACTACATTACCTGTTTTCTGGAAACTTTTCTTTGGAAAGAAAAAGGAAGAATTACCAAAGTCCTAAAACCTGTTTGCATGTCCATATCTAAATCCTCTGCTTCCATATTCAGTATTACGGTGCTGGTTGCTGCGCTGGGTTATTTTGTTGATATATATGATCTTTTGCTTTTCGGTATTATTCGTGTGCCCAGCCTTAAGGACATGGGATTGTCAGAAGGCGAAGTACTCACCAGTGGAGAACTGATACTTACCTGGCAAATGTGGGGATTATTAATTGGTGGAATTATATGGGGCATGATGGGAGATAAAAAAGGAAGATTGAGTGTACTATTTGGTTCCATTATTTTATACTCACTCGCTAACATCGCTAACGGTTTCGTACAAACGGTTGATCAATATAAATGGATCCGGTTTATTGCGGGCATCGGTTTAGCCGGCGAATTAGGTGCAGGTATTACACTGGTATCTGAATTAACCGCTAAAGAAAAAAGAGGCATTGCCACTTCATTAGTAGCTGGCATAGGACTAACGGGTGCCGTAGTGGCTTTTATAATGAAAGAAAATTTCAGTTGGCGTATTTGTTATTTCATAGGTGGTGGACTTGGATTGGTATTATTGATCCTTCGGATTTCCGTTTTTGAATCCGGCATGTTTAATGAAACAAAAAAAATGGATGTCCAGCGTGGAAATATACTGATGTTCTTTACAAACGGCGATCGGTTTAAAAGGTATATAACGGGCATTTTAATTGGATTACCAACATGGTTTGTAATTGGTGTGCTGGTAACTTTTTCCAGCGAGTTTGGAAAACAAATGGGCATTACTGAAAAAATTGATCCGGGCAAAGCTATTATGTTTGCGTATGCCGCTATTTCTCTCGGCGATATAGCCGTAGGTTTTGTAAGTCAATGGTTCAAAAGCAGAAAAAAAGCGTTGTATCTATTTTATGCTATTACTGCCTTTTTTATGCTATTGTTTTTTACTGTACAGTGGAACGGTACTGCCATGCATCTTTATTGGATTTGCGCCGGATTAGGCTTTGGTACAGGTTTTTGGGCTATATTCGTAACAATGGGTGCCGAACAGTTCGGCACAAACATTCGCGCTACCGCTGCTACTACAATACCCAACATGGTTAGAGGTATGCTGGCGATATTTATTCTTCCCCTCTTCCAGTTTTTAAGAAATAAAACCGATTATTATACCGGTGGATGGATGACTGCGATCATTATTATGGTGATTGGAACCTTAGCCGTTATTCTAACCAAAGAGACCTTTGGTAAAGATTTGAATTACGTTGAATAATGGAGATAAGAGGTATTTCTCTCTCCCCCAAAAATCTAAACCCATATTATATTGTTTGGAGTTATTTTCGCAATTAATTATGAAACGTACAACTCCGGAACGTTTATTGGCAAAAGGATCTTTTTTTAAAAAAGGGCGACCACTCAAATTTCTTATCATTCGTTTTTCTTCTATAGGAGATATCGTACTCACTACACCGGCTATACGGTGTCTTAAGCAACAAATGCCCGGAGCAGAAGTACATTTTCTCACCAAAAAAAAATTCAAAGCAGTTACTATAGCTAACCCTTACATTGACAAGTTTCATTATTTAGATAATGATTTTTCTGAAACCATTAAA
>JBGALP010000307.1:0-5168 GCA_044223805.1 Agriterribacter sp. | reverse complement strand
CCTACTTCTTTTCTTCGCCTCTGGTTTCTGTACAAGGGTTGCTATATCTTATAACGTCATAAACCTTTTTAGCTAATCCCGCTTATTTTGCAGACAAAGCATTAAGCACTTTTATTGCTTTATCCGCCATCTTTTTTTCAACGAAAATATGATCGTGAAAATAACCGGCAACTACATTGCAACTGATCTGTTCCTCAGCTAATGCTTTTGAAAACGCGGCGGTTAAGCCAACAGCTTCTAAAGAAGAATGCACCGTTAAGGTAATCCATGAAGCAACAAAAGAATAGTCAAGCTGCAAATTGTCGGCTATAGTTTGTTCCACTATAATCGTAACGCCTTCTTCTTCCTTAAAGAAAAGAAGAATATCATTCAAATTCAATTGTGCAATATCTTTTACTGTACAAAAAACAAAGTTGCCATCGTTAAGCACGGGCTTCATTGTTCTCAATAATGTATCTAAATTTTTTTCACCGCTCATTTACTGGCTTATTTAAAAAACCGTAAGAAACTTTACCTGATGCTGTTATTGATTAGTGCTTTTATTTTCAATCAACTCATTTTCATCAGCATCGTAATCGGTAGGAATTAAACTGGCATTTACCTGTTTATTCGATTTAAGCCCGAGGTTTTTTAATTGAATGGCTTTGGAAACGAGGTTGCCTTTGCCATTTTTTAATTGAGATAAAGCATTGTCATAGGCTGATTGTGTTTTGTGCAAATGCACACCAATATCACTCATTGAATTGGTGAAGCCAACAAATTTTTCATACAACTCTTCGCCCTTCTTAACTATTTCCAAAGCGTTTTTGCTTTGATATTCTCTCTTCCATATATCGGCAATCAGTTTTAGAGAAGCGAACAGGTTAGTTGGGCTGATCAGCAAAATTCTTTTGGAATATGCATAACTCCACAACTCCGGATCATGTTGGATAGCGATAAGATAGGCAGGCTCAATAGGGATAAACATCATGGTGAAATCCAGCGAAGTTTCAAGGCTATCGTAGTTTTTGCTACTCAAATCATTTACGTGATTGTAAATTGATTTTACATGGTCAGTTAAACAGGCATCCTGTTGTTCTTTGGTGTCGCAGTTGCAGAACTTATCATATGCAACAAGAGAAACCTTTGAATCAATTATAATCGTTCTGTTATCCGGAAGCTCTACTAATACATCTGGTCTCAAATTCATTCCATCTTCGTTCCGGACCGTTTTCTGTACAAAATATTCCCGGTTTTTTACCAGTCCCGATTTTTCAAGAATATTTTCTAAAATTACTTCTCCCCAGTTTCCCTGTTTCTTCGACTGTCCTTTTAAAGCGGTGGCGAGATTATTTGCTTCATCGCTTACTTTGTTGGTTTGTTCCACCAGTTCTTTTACCTTTTCTTCTAATGAAAATCTTTGTTTGGCTTCCTTTTCATATACTTCTTCCACTTTGGTTTTAAATTTATTGATGTCTTCACCAAGCGGTTTTAATATTGCTTCTATATTTGTTCTATTGCTTTCGGTAAATTCTGATGTTTTGGTTTTTAAAATCCGGGTAGCGATATTTTCAAATTCCAGCAATGATGTTTTTCTAAAATCTTCCAGTTCCTTTTTTTGATGTTCTAATTTTTCAACCAGGAATTCTTCTTTCTTTTCCAGTTCTGTAACCTGGTTTGAAAGTCCCAGTATTATAGCGTCTTTCTTTTCAGCATCTCTTTCCACTGTATCTAATTTCCGGTTTACTATTTCAAAACTGCTTTTGGGTATATATTGTTCGCTCACTTCAGTTTTCGACAATTTTTGTTCCAGTTCGCCGGTTAAGCGAAGAATAGTAGCTTGTTGATTTTGATTATTCTCTTTTTCTTGTTGCAGATGCTGTTCTGCCGTTTTTAAGTTAAGAGCAATATTTTGGTACAGCTCTTTTGATACAAAATTTCCAGACACTTCTTCCCGTGATAGTTTTGTAACATTCTGCAGTTGTAATTCAGTTATAGTTTTGCTTAAATGATCTGCTTCTGTTTTGCGAATGTAATTTTTAAGAATGATTAGTTTTAATATAATATATCCAAATGCTCCCCCCAGCAAAAGCCCGATTAATAAATAAAGTAACACTTCCATACTGTTA
This sequence comes from Agriterribacter sp., assembly GCA_044223805.1. Classification (GTDB taxonomy): domain Bacteria; phylum Bacteroidota; class Bacteroidia; order Chitinophagales; family Chitinophagaceae; genus Agriterribacter. The sequence continues at coordinate 3,060 of JBGALP010000307.1, read as the reverse complement.
TATTGATTGTGCTATAAAGTTACGCTCATTAATAATGTGCGCAACCCCGGGAAAATTTTGTGTAGGAAATAAAAAAACGGTCAATTAATGCAGGCTTCAATATTTGTTTTAAGATCAATTAACCTTTGTTGCACATTGCTTTTTAAGTTGCGCTCTATTAGTTTTGAGAATAGGTTGAATGGAAACCGAAATGTAAAGGAGTATAAAAATATTACTTCCGTAATACCAGGCTGCAATGTCTTAATCGTCCACGAGCCCAGGAACGATTTAAACATAAAGGGACCTTTCGTCATTTTAATGGCTGTAGCTTTTGGTCTGTTAAATGTAACATACTCCGTTACCATACCTAAGCCATTCTTAGCAACGCAATATGCGCTTACACCTTTTCCCGCTGTTATTGCTCCATTTATCAAATCAGCCTTTTTTAAAAAGGTATCCCAGGTCAGCCGTTTGCTGTAATCCTGGGTATAGTCAAAAGCAAACTCACAACTGCAGGCAATCTCAATGCTTTTAGTAAATTTTATGTTGTTCATTAGCCTTTCTTGCGTATTATAAGGTAAGCTGTTTTTGGGTTAATGCTAAAATAGATTTGCATCAAGGAGATTTCTTTTCATCGTCTTTTATTAATTCTCTTGAAATTATATATACTCAACCGTTATGTAGCAGCGTAGCGGGTGAACCATCTCCCGCTGGTGATGGAGAGGTAGCGCATACCAAAAGTTTCAATGCGATTGCTCATTTTATAAACCTGATCGTTCCTCGCCGTTTTATTTCATCTGAAATCACGATTAGTGTACGTCATTTCGGAAAATATAAAAATGAATATTTTCAGTGCAACTTTATAACAACTTCACTCTTTCTTCTTCAAGATCTATCTGGTAAGTTTGCCAGCGGATGATCTCTTCATCCAGTAACGGATCTTTATTTAATTCAGCTAAAAACCTGCGTTGGTTTTCTAATAGCTCCAGGTAGTTTCGCCGGTTCTCCGCGCTCATCTTCATTATTTCCGGCTGATTAATCTTGTGTTCCCACTGATCAATCATTTTTTGCAGATGAGGATCCTTAAAGTCTCCTTGTTCATGTTTTGCTTTCAACAATTTTAAGGTATGCATTGCCAGGTCGCTCCGTACTTTTAATTTAGCTTCATCTTCTCCCATTTCATTACCTATTCCGTCAAAAAGTTTTGTGCGTGTAATAAAATAGGGGAGAGTGAGCCCTTGTATTAAGAGCGTGAGCAAAATAACCATGAATGTAATAAACAGGATGAGATTACGATGAGGAAACGGAATTGCTGTTCCTTTTATAAATACAGGTATAGCCAGGGCAGCAGCCAGCGATACCACACCCCGCATGCCCGTCCAGCCAAGCAGGAGTGGCATTTTTAACATTCTTCGGGTATCGCCCCTGTATGGCGCTACACTGGGGCGGAAAATAAGTGTTGTTAATAAGGCGGTATATGAACTGATAATTCTGGCAGCTATTAAAACAGCAGTTACTAAAATACCATAACCAATAGCCGTTATCAGCGGAATGCCATCTTTTTTTAACCCATCTACAACTTCAGGCAGTTCAAGCCCGATAAGCATAAACACTATGCCATTTAAAATAAAGATAAAGGCATCCCAAAAGTTATAAGCGCTTATGCGACTGGAACTTGATAAAAAAGACAATCGCTGGTTAGATAAAAACAAACCGCCGGTTACAACGGCCAACACGCCAGAGCTGCTGAGATGTTCAGCGACCCAGTATAAAAAATAGGGTTCTATAAGCGTAAGCGCAATATCAGAAGATGCATCTGTAGGTAATAGCCTATGCATGTGCTTAAACAGCCATCCAAAAATCAACCCTATACCAACGCCGCCTATAACCATCCATAAAAACTCAAGCGTTGCAGTTTGCAATGAAAATTTTCCGGTAACTACAGCAACGGCAGCAAAATTAAAAATAATGAGCGACGAGGCGTCGTTAAGCAGGCTTTCTCCTTCCAGGATTGCTGTTGTGCCTTTGGGTACTTTAACAAATTTCATTATCGCGCCTGTACTTACGGCATCGGGTGGTGATACTATGCCACCCAGTAAAAACCCCAAAGCCAGCGTAAAGCCAGGAATAATATAGGTCGTTGCTACTGCTACAGAAAAAGCAGAAAACAGTACTACTAAAAAAGCAAAGCTGCCGATGATACGATACCATTTTTTCATTTCTTTTAAAGAAATGCTCCATGCCGCTTCAAATAAAAGCGGTGGTAAAAAAATAAAAAAGATCATATCCGGATCTACCTGTACTTTAGGTAAACCCGGCACAAAACTAATCAGCAATCCTGCTACTACCAACAGTACAGGATAAGCGATGCGCAGTTTGGTTGCCAGCATTTCAATCAGCACGATGGCCGCTACCAGCGCCAACATGAAGGGTAGTTGTTCATGCATATATAAGATAAAAAGAGGATTGGTTGTGTTAAAAAGGTAAAAATAGGAGAAACAAAACTGTTATATGCCGGCAAAGGCAAAAAATATCTATTGGTTTTTTTATACTGCAGTAAGGTACTACCGAACAAACTTTTTAGAGTAGCAGGTCTATAGCAGAAGTTTTTATTTACTTCACTTATGATCACTACAATCTTACCCCAAAACTTACATAACTACCCGGAACAAATTTGCCCTTAATTAAGCCCGGAGAAAATCCAATCCTGAATAATGTTCGTTTTCCGTAACTACGGTAGCCAACATTGAGACTGGCATATAAAGTTTTAACTGAATAATCAGGATAAATTAAAATAATGCCTTTTTGATCATCACTCCTTTCATTTACTACCAGGTATTGTACATCTACTCCAAGTTCAAGAAAACGATTTTGTTTACCAAGTAAATAATAACCTCCGGCTCCAACTGTTGTAACGTTCAGATAGCTCGAAAAGTTAGATCCCGCTCCAACGCGGATACCCAGATGCTTTTCAGCAAATTGATGATCGAAGGTCAGGTTATAGAGAAGTCCGGTTTTACCCAATTCAAAAGAGATAGCATTAAGCCTTGTCTTTTGAGTTGTTTGTGCCACACAAAGTGA
>JBGALP010000017.1:0-36271 GCA_044223805.1 Agriterribacter sp. | reverse complement strand
ACTGTTAAGGCCAATCATCACAGGTTGGGGAATTATTATTTTTATTTCCAGAAATCGAACGACTCCTTCTTCACCGAAAATGAAACCAATACTGAGAAAATAAATGGGGAACCCAATGAAACACCATTTGTAAAAGATGCATTTCACGACGCGATCATTAATGGCAGAAATGTGCAAGCGCTTCGCGAAAAAAAATCAGGAACCAAATTTTCACCTGTATATAACCTGAGGGTACGTTCTGGTGAAACAAAAACCATCTATTGCAGGTTAAACAATAAACTAACTGAAAAGCCCTTTGCGGATGGGTTTGAAAAAATATTTACAATCCGCAAAGAAGAGGCGAATGATTTTTATGCAGAAATATTACCTGCTGGCATGGATGCAGATATGGCCCAGATTCAACGCCAGGCGTTAGCAGGATTACTTTGGAGTAAACAATATTATCATTTTGATGTAGAGCGATGGCTTACTACCAGCGATGGAATAAGCCCTGTAAGTTCCGGTAAATTATACGGCCGCAACAGCGATTGGAAACACCTGAAAAACCAGGATGTAATTGCCATGCCGGATAAATGGGAATATCCATGGTATGCTGCGTGGGACCTGGCTTTTCATTGCATTTCAATGGCGGTTGCCGATCCTTGTTTTGCCAAGCATCAGTTACTGTTGATTATGCGTGAGTGGTACATGAAACCGGATGGACAATTACCAGCATACGAATGGAATTTTAGTGATGTGAACCCACCGGTACAAGGTTGGGCTGCTTTACAGGTATACTATATTGAAAAGAAAAGGGAAGGAAAAGGGGACATATATTTTCTTAAAAAAGTATTTCAGAAACTGCTCATCAATTTTACCTGGTGGATGAACCGGAAGGATATTAAAGGCAACAATCTTTTTGAAGGAGGATTTTTGGGGCTTGACAACATAGGTGTGTTTAACCGTAGTTCGCAGTTGGCAACCAATATGCATCTGGAACAGGCGGATGGTACGAGCTGGATGGCAATGTACGCATTGAATATGATGGATATGGCGCTCGAAATTGCTATACACGATAGAGCTTTTGAAGATACAGCCACTAAATTTTTTGAACAGTTTGTACTGATTGCAGAGGCATTAAACCTGCACGGATTGTGGAATGATGAAGATAAATTCTTTTATGATACACTATCTATTGATGGGTCTTCTCCGTTGCAATTGCGCATACAATCTATAGTTGGGCTAACTACATTATTCGCGGTATCCAATATAGAAAAGAAGACGCTGGATAAATTGGATGACTTTAAAAAACGCATGCATTGGTTTGAATCTTACAGAAAAAAAAATAATCTTTTTTGGCCTAACGAAGAAGGTAGTACCGGTGAAGCAACACTATTATCGCTGCTGCCCAAAGAAAGGCTGGTGCATTTACTAAAACGGTTATTAAATGAAGATGAATTTCTTTCTGAAGGCGGAATCCGTGCATTATCCAAACGTCACGAAAAAGAGCCTTACTCTGTTACTATAAATGGAACATCCTATAATGCGCAATACGACCCCGGCGATTCCACAAGCGATCTTTTTGGTGGCAACTCAAACTGGCGGGGGCCTGTGTGGATGCCCATGAATTACCTGGTTATACAATCTATTAGAAAATATGGCTCGTTTTATGGAGAAGGTTTGAAGGTGGAATGCCCGGTAGGCTCTGGTAAAATGGTATCGTTGCACGAAGTAGCCGATGAACTTACCCGTAGAGTGATCAGTTTGTTTAAGAAGGAACAAAACGGAGATCGTAAATTTTTTGCAGATCAAAATTGGTTTTACAAGCGACCAGGCAACGAACACCTGGTATTATTTTACGAATATTTTCACGGCGATAATGGTCGGGGGCTTGGCGCTTCTCATCAAACCGGGTGGACATCGCTGGTAGCCGAATTAATCAATGAACTCCATCACAGTACGCACAAAACCGATCTTGCATCCGAAGCCGCCGCTGCCGAACGACGCTCCAAGCGGGCCAATCAGTAAAAGAAGAAGATGTAAAATAGCTGCAGCGCCATTTACTATAGTCCCATCTTTGCATTAGCTTTTGAAAAGCTTTGCAGGCTTCATTGTAACCAGTACCTTTGCTCCACTTTTTTAAAAAGTAAGCAATGAGCACACAACATTTATCGGAGCAGGAAATTATTAGAAGAGAAAAAAAAGATGAGCTTGAAAAACTGGGCATCAATCCTTATCCACCAGAAGCTTTCCCTGTAACGCATACTGCCGCGCAAATAAAAAATACTTTTTCGGAAGAAACCAAAGAACAGTTTAGTGATATCAGTTTCGCTGGCCGTATAATGAGTGTGCGGGATATGGGCAAAGCTTCTTTTGCTGTGTTGCAGGATCATACAGGTCGTATTCAGATTTATGTAAAGCGCGATGATATATGCAGCGGCGAAGACACTACATTGTATAATACCGTTTGGAAAAAGCTGCTTGATCTTGGAGATATTATAGGTGTTAAAGGGTATGGATTTATAACAAAAACAGGTGAGACATCTATTCACGTAAAAAGTTTTACCATTTTATCAAAATCGTTGAAGCCTTTACCAGTTGTTAGAGAAGCCGATGGTCAAAGTTTTGATGCGGTTACCGATCCTGAATTCAGGTATCGCCAACGGTATGCTGATCTTATTATTAATCCACAGTTAAAAGATACTTTTATTAAGCGCACTATAATGGTGAATACCATCCGTGAGTTTTTAAATAATCATGGTGCATTGGAAGTTGATACACCTGTATTGCAGAGTATTCCAGGCGGTGCTGCCGCGCGTCCATTCATTACGCATCACAATGCATTGGATATTCCACTATACCTGCGTATTGCTAACGAGCTTTATCTGAAAAGACTTATCGTTGGTGGGTTTAACTGGGTATATGAGTTCAGCCGCAATTTTCGTAATGAAGGCATGGACCGCACACACAACCCTGAATTTACTATTCTTGAATTTTACGTGGCCTACCAGGATTATTTCTGGATGATGAATACTACAGAGAATATGTTGGAACAGATAGCTGTTGCCATGCATAATACTACTGATGTAACGGTGGGTGATAAAACCATCAGTTTTAAAACACCATTTAAACGCGTGTCAATTTACGACGCTATAAAAGAACATACAGGTATTGATGTAAGTGAGATGGATGAGGATGCGTTAAGAGAAACCTGCAAAAAGCTGCATGTGGAAAGTGGTGCGAACATGGGCAAGGGAAAATTAATAGATGCGCTGTTTGGAGAAAAATGTGAGCATCACTATATACAACCTACATTTATTACCGACTACCCGGTTGAGATGAGTCCGCTTACTAAAAAGCATCGCAACAAACCCGGATTGGTGGAGCGCTTTGAATTAATGATCAATGGCAAAGAAATAGCCAATGCTTATACAGAATTGAATGACCCCATTGACCAGCGGGAACGTTTTGAAGAACAGGTAAAACTGATGGAACGTGGCGATGACGAAGCGATGTTTATTGATAATGATTTTTTGCGTGCGCTCGAATATGGTATGCCTCCCACTGCAGGCATAGGAATTGGCATTGATCGTTTGTGCATGCTGTTAACCAACCAGGTTTCCATACAGGATGTACTGTTCTTTCCACAAATGAGGCCGGAAAGAAGAGAAGGAGAGGCGAAAATTGCGTCTGAAAAATAAATCGTAAACTTATATATTGGTTGGGTTTTCAGATCTTGTATTATGAATTATGAAAGCATTGCAGCGTTTCATACTTTTTAATTACAGGTGCTTCATCTTTATACATAATGTTGCCAGTTGGGTAAATTTAGTACTGCACATATAATTTTTGTCCTCATCATTCTATGTTATTCAGCTATTGAACTGGTATTTATCTCAACTGAAGATTTAACCTCCGATGAAACAGCTCATTTAGCCTATGGTGCAAGAATTTTAAACGGCAATGCTTATAAAAGATCCTGCACATTAGACGATAGTAAAATGCCGGTATCTGCATTAAACGCTATTCCCAGAGCTGTGCAGCAGTTATTTCACCCAGGGTTAAAAAAAAGCGATAATGGTGCTTCGGACACCAGGCAAGGAAGATATATTACTTTTCTGATTTCCATTATCAGCCTTTTGATTGTTTTTAAATGGTCGCGTGAATTATACGGCACAAATGCCGGTTTGTTTTCGATGGCGCTTACTGCTTTTTGCCCAACTTTTTTGGCTCACAGCGGTCTTGTTACCACTGATGCTTACAGTGGTTTAATTATACTATTAACATTATACACGCTTTGGAGGTACTTTAATACGCATACCAGAAAATGGTTCATTCTTTTTTGTGTTTGTACAGGGGTTGCTCAAATTACAAAACAAACTTTCTTTCATTTATACATTTTGTTACCACTTTTTTTGGGGATATACTATGTACTCACCAGGTCTTCGTTCAACATAAAAATGGCATTGTTTAATTTGCTGATTTTTGCAGCTATTAATCTATTCATTATTAACGCTGCATTTCTTTTTTATCAAACAGGTAAACCACTTTCAGCATATGTATTTGTAAGCAGCATGTTCAACAACATGCAGCAGTATTTAAGTTTCCTCGGAAATATTCCCTTGCCGCTTCCTTCGCCTTTTTTAATAGGAATGGACTCTGTAAAATATGTTGATGAAAAAGGGGGAGGATATCCTGAAGATTCCTTTCCTATGGTTTCCATATTAGGACTTCAGGAACCTGGAAAATCGTATTGGTTTTATTATATAGTTACTATGTTTTTTAAAACTCCAATCGTTACATTGGCTTTTTTTCTGATTACTTTTTTTTATTTGTTCAAAAAAAGCAACCGGTCTTTTTTAATTGCTAATGAGTTATTTCTGTTTATACCTTTTGTATTTTTCTTTATTATAATGAGTTTCACTAATCATATTCAAATGGGAGTGCGACATATTCTTTTTCTTTACCTCTTATTATACATCCTTTGCGGGAAAATTTTTCTTCACGCCAAATTGAAGACGGCAAAAATATGGTTGGCTGCCGGCTGCATGTGGTTGCTGATTTCTATTTTTATGTATGCCAACGATTATATACCTTATACCAATGAATTTATCCTGGATAAGAAACTGGCATTTAAAAAAGTGGGAACAACCAATATTGATTTCGGACAGGGCTATACCGCGGCAAACGAATATATTAATACACATCCAGAGGTTCGTTTGGCAGGTACTGAACCGGGGGAAGGCAAATTCATAATTACGTTAGGAAACTATGAGGATATTTTCGGTGAGCACAAGTACACCTGGATTCAAAAATATGTTCCATATGGCCATGTACGCTATACATATCTGCTGATTGAAGTAAAATGAAAGTGTTTTTTACCAGTAGTAAATTAAATGATAAACAAGGGTATGCCCGGTTTATAAAGCCGCTTTTTGTTGCGATACTGTTGATCTATTCCGTTACCGAACTTAGCTTTATTGCCAGTGAAGATTTAACTGCGGATGAAACCTCACACCTTTCTTATGGCAGCAGAATATTACAATTGAATTCTTATAAACGATCCTGCACTACAGACGATAGCAAAATGCCGGTATCTGCGTTAAATGCTTTGCCACGCGCTTTTCAACAATTATTCCATCCTCAATTGCAAAAAAGCGACTACGGAGCTGATGATGCAAGAATGGGGAGATACGTCACTTTTTTATGCTCACTTATAATACTAATTATTGTTTTTATATGGTCTTCGCAATGGTATGGCGCGTGGGGCGGCATTTTTTCTATGGCATTAACCGCTTTTTGTCCAAACTTTTTAGCGCATAGCGGGCTGGTAACAACCGATGCATATAGTGTGCTGATACTGCTACTGGTGCTATATACATTGTGGAGGTACCTTACAGGAGGCAATGAAAAAGATTTTATTGCCTTTTGCATTTTTACAGGATTAGCCCAACTCGTAAAACAGACTTTTTTTCATTTATATATTTTTCTTCCGTTATTGGTGTTGCTATGGATGATTATAAATAAACGAAAGGTGCTGTTTAAAAGGGTACTGTATAAAATAATGATACTGGCAGTTATTAATATTCTCATCATCAATATTGGGTTCTTATTCTATAAAACAGGTCAGTCGCTTCAGCAATATGTATTCGTAAGTAAACTTTTTAATGCGGTTCAGCATTCTGCAGGTGTATTGGGGCGCTTTCCTTTGCCATTTCCCACACCTTTTCTTTATGGCATGGATACAGTAAAATATTTTGATGAACTTGGCAGCGGCTATCCTGAAAGTACCTTTGGAATTATATCAATATTGGGATATAGGGAACCCGGTAAATCATATTGGTTCTATTATTTAGTAACCATGTTGTTTAAAACACCATTGACTGTACTGCTCTTTAGCGCTATAGCGCTTATCAGAATTTTTGCAAAGGGTAATAGTAATTTTTTGAAAAGAAATGAAGCTATACTATTGTTTGCTTTTATCTATTTTCTTACAATAATGAGTTTGTTTAATCACATACAAGCAGGTGTACGACATATTCTTTTTCTTTATCCGTTGCTATATGTTTTATGTGGTAAGCTGTTGAGTATGCCACCGTCCCGGAATATGAAACTGTTTATTGCCATAGGTTTAATATGGCTTCTTATTTCTACATATAGCTACTTCAACAGTTACATCTCTTACACTAATGAACTTATAATAGATAAAAAGAACGCCTACAAATCAGTTGGTAACGGCAATCTTGATTTCGGGCAAGGATACTCTGCCGCAATAGCCTACGTAAAAAAGCATCCTGACGTTCGTTTTCCTACTGCTGTACCTCAAAAAGGTAAATTCATTATTCCGGTAGGAATGCTTGAAAACAACGCTGGCGAACATACTTATGACTGGCTGCTGCCTTATGAACCAATAGCCCATGTTCATCACTCCTATTTGGTTATCGAAGTAAAATAGCCTTTCGGGTATTATTTTTACCTTCATTTATTCTTATCAATTTCTATCGTTAATATCATTACATATGCACATGAGCAAGCAATTTTATAAAGTGATAATACTATGGTGGTTGACTACAAATGTTCTTTATGCGCATGCACAGAAAAAGAATTTGAGTGTTGATCAAATGCTTAAAGGAAAGCCCTCTGATGTGCTTGAGTCATTACCTTTTGTTGCCGGCTGGATTGACGACACTCATTTATTACTTAACCGCAAAGCAAATAAAGATGTAAAGCCAGGTATGTACCTGGTAGATTGTAAAACAGGTAACGAAACTATTTCTTCAGAAAAAGCGCTGAACAAAGACCTTTCTTCAAAAAATGTTTATATAAACAACAACAACATTTATATAAAAGAAGCAGGCGTAGAAGAATTAAAACTTACAGATGATGAAGCGCAAAAGTATAATCCTGTACTTTCTCCCGATGGTAAATATGTGGCTTTTACCAAGAAAAATAATCTTTTTACGATAGACCTTGTTACCAAAAAAGAAACAAGACTTACTGATGATGGCAGTGATGTAATATTGAATGGCTATGCATCCTGGGTATACATGGAAGAGATATTAGGACGTGCGGGCCGGTACCGTGCATTCTGGTGGAGCCCTGACAGTAAGAAGATCGTTTTTTTTAGAAGTGACGATAGCCAGGTGCCTGTATTTAATATAGTAAGTGAAGAAGGACAGCATGGGGCGCTTATTAAAGAACGTTATCCTAAGCCAGGAGATCCAAATCCAAAAGTTCGCGTAGGTATTGTGTCGCCTGCGGGAGGCAACATTGTATGGAGCGATTTTAATGAAAACGATGATCAGTATTTTGGATTGCCTTACTGGCGGCCTGACGGACAGGTGCTTTGGGTGCAATGGATGAACAGGGGAGAAGATGAGTTGATTATATATGAAGTTGACTTGCTTAACGGATCAAAGAAACCATTGTACAAGGAAAAACAAAAAACATGGATTGATCTTGATGATATGGGTAAGCGCATTACTTTTTTGAAAGATGGTAAGCGTTTTATTTTACAAAGCGATCAAACAGGGTGGAACATGTTGTATCTGTACGATATTACCGGAAAACTCTTAAATGCGATTACTACAGGTGAGTATACTGTTACGGCTGTTAATTATATAGATGAAAAGAACGGGTTTGTATATTTTACCTGCCGTAAAGATAATTCTACCTGCTTTGATTTATACAAGGTAAAACTAAACGGTCAGCAGCTTCAGCGCCTCAGTTTTGGTTTGTTTAATCATTCTGTAAATCTTTCTCCTGGTGGTTCCTATTTTGTTACTACCTATTCAAATACCTCAACGCCCGGCAAAATGGCTTTGGTGAATAATAATGGAAAGATTATAAAAGCGCTGGGCGACGCAAAGGGAAATGAGTTTATTAATTATGAACTTGCACCAACTGAAATAGTTAGAGTAAAAAGTGAAGATGGCTTATATGATTTACCCATGAAAATTACCTGGCCGCTACATTTCGATAGTACAAAAAAATATCCGGTGCTGATCAGTATATATGGTGGACCCGATGCAGGAACGGTGTATGACGGATTTACGCTCAACGGTCAGCAACAGTGGTGGGCAAAAGAAGGATTGATACAGGTATCGATGGATCATAGGGCAAGCGGTCATTTTGGTAAGAAAGGAGTAAACTATATGCATCGCAACCTGGGTTATTGGGAAATGAAAGATTGGACGCAATGTGTAAAATGGTTGATAGCCCATGGAGCGGAAAAAGAAAAAATTGCCATCAGCGGTTTTAGTTATGGAGGTTATATTACCTGTTATGCTTTAACCTATGGAGCGGATTATTTTCAATACGGACTTGCTGGCGGTAGCGTAACCGATTGGAGTTTGTATGATTCGCATTACACAGAAAAATACATGGATACCCCAAAAGAAAATCCGGAAGGCTATAAAAGTAGTTCAGCATTAACCTATATTGACAGGTATAAAGGCTTGCTTCGCATCTATCATGGAACTATGGATGATAATGTACATTTTCAAAACAGTCTTCAGCTCATAAAAAAATTACAGGAAGCAAAAAAGCATTTTGAATTCATGGCATATCCCGGAGGCTTACATGGTTGGAGCGGTAATCAATCCTTGCATTCCAGCAATGAAAACAACGCGTTCATCTATAAAAATCTACTGGAAAAGGAAATGCCTGCGGAAATGTGGAAATAAGCCCCAGGCGACAAAAGAAAAAGTGAGACGTGAAACTGAATTACAGTTGATCGTCTCACTTCTTACATAAGAAAAGTACCAGCATTAAGCAATCAGCCATTCGTTACCTTTTTCCATAATTCAGGAATACGTTTTATCCAAACCAGTTCACGTTTTTTTACCAGGGCATCATCAGCAGGACTTCCGAAGTACACTTTATTTTTTTCCAGCGACATACCTACTCCACTTTGCGCCAATACCACGGCATTATCCCCTATGCTTAATGTTTTACTTATACCAGCCTGTCCCCAAATGGTTACGCCGTTCCCTATTTCAACGCCTCCGGCTATACCTACCTGTGCTGCAATCAAACAATTTTTGCCGAGTGTAGTATCATGGCCAATATGTATCATGTTATCCATTTTTGTACCACTTCCTATTATTGTATCGTGGGTTACTCCCCTGTCTATTGTACAACTTGCACCTATCTCTGCGTAATCTTCTATAATTACTCTGCCGCAGCTTTCCATTTTCTTATACCACACGGCTCTGTTCTTTTTGGTGTTATAATAAAATGCATCTGAGCCAATAACCGTACCCGCCTGAATAATTACATGGTTCCCGATTATGCAATGATCTAGAATTGTAACATTGGGGTGTATGATGCAATGGTTGCCTATAGTTACATGTTCACCAATAACAACACCTGCGGATATTACAGTATCTTCTCCAACCGTTGCAGTTGCGCTGATGTTTTGCAATGCAGGTACAAACGGTCTGAAATGTTTTACAATCTTCAGGTACGCTTCAAAAGGGTGTTCAACAATCAACAAGGTTTTTTCGGGAGGAAAGTTTGTTTCATTATTGATGATAATGGCAGTAGCGGCTGAATTAATGCAGGTGTCGTAATATTTGGGATGGTCTACAAACACGATATCCTGTGTTTCTACCCTGTGTATCTCATTAATTCCTTTAACAAATGCGTTTGCGTTACCAACAAGACGGGCTCCAATTAATTCGGCCATCCACTGAACAGAAACCGGCGAAGGAAAATTCATGGGCGAGTTTTTAGCAAAAGTAAACCACGCCGCAACAACTTCATAAAGTAATTCCTTTCAGATATACCGGCGTGTATACATTTAATCGTTACGCTGAAACATGCAGCAGGTAACACTTACAGCAAATAATACAATTATGTTGATGCGCAACAGGTAACCATCATCAACAATGCTGAAGTGAGTTTTTGAAGTAATGAGAAGCGAAATAAGAATGATAAAGCGATTCAATTTTTTGATGAACGAGCCGGACGATTGATGATATCCACACGAACGATATTCAAAATGTGCATAAAATTTATTGAAAAATTTTTCTTGATAGAAAAAATTATTTTTAATATTGTGTCGGGAATTTTATTCCCGGTACTTACTAACCCATCCATATAATAAAGTCCCTCGTTTAACGGGGGGCTTTTTATTTGTACATGCATTACGAATATCACATCATTTACAAGCCTTACATGGTATTAGCACAGTTTACTTCGGTAGATGGAAAGCAGTGTTTAAAAGATTTTTTTAAGGTTAGTAAAAATGTATACCCTGTAGGCAGATTAGATTTTGATAGTGAAGGCTTGCTCATTCTTACCAACGATACTTCATTAAATCGCAGGTTACTCCTTCCGGAATTTTTGCATGAGCGCGAATACCTGGTGCAGGCAGATGGTGCTATAATGCCTGAAGCATTAGATGAACTGCAATCGGGTGTTATTATAAATGTTAACGGTAGCCGTTATCATACTAAACCCTGCAAAGTAGTTTTACTCAATGAAACACCGGTTGTTCCGGATCGTAACCCACCTGTGCGGTACCGGAAAAATATTCCTACATCATGGGTAAAGCTTATGCTCACTGAAGGTAAAAACAGGCAGGTGCGTAAAATGATGGCATCAGTAGGATTTCCGGTTTTACGTTTAATAAGAACGAGGATTGAGCAGATTGATTTGAAAACTATGCAACCTGGTGATATGATAACACTTTCACGCAATACAATGTATAGTCAACTCTTCGGAAAATAATTTACCTTGCCACTTAAACATTGCAGATATGTTAAAATCAATGACCGGATTTGGGCGCGCAGAAAAGGCAATAGGAAAGAAAACTTTTTTGGTTGAGATTAAATCACTCAATGGAAAACAGTTTGAGATCATGCTTAAACTTCCTTCTTTGCTGAAGGCATATGAATTTGATATCAGGAATATGCTTTCCGAAAAATTACTTCGCGGCAGCATTGATTGTACTATAACATTAAAACAAAACGGTGCGGCTAAGCCCGTGGTGATTAATACAGAACTGGCAAAATCATATTATCAACAGTTGTCGGAGTTAGCAGAAAGCCTTAACCTTGATACCGCTTCCATTTTGAGTTCATTATTGAAATTGCCGGAAGTGGTAGTACCGTCTACCGAAATATTAGCCGAAGATGAGTGGAATGCATTTGAAGGAGTATTGAAAGAAGCGATAGGTAACATAGATAATCATCGTGATAACGAGGGAAGTGTATTGGAGAAAGATCTTAAGTTGCGTATAAATAATATAAGAACACAGCAGGACAAGGTGATTGAACTGGAACCATTGCGGCAGCAAAAAATAAGAGAAGGATTAGTAAAGCTTTTGGAAGAAAATGTGGGGAAAGACAATTTTGACAGCAACCGCCTTGAGCAGGAGATGATTTATTATATAGAGAAGATTGATATTAGTGAAGAACAGGTGAGGTTAAAAAATCATTGTGATTATTTTTTAACCCTGTTAAATGAAAATGGAGATACCAAGGGCAAAAAACTATCTTTTATACTGCAGGAAATTGGCAGAGAGATTAATACCACCGGTGCGAAAGCTTACGATGCTTCTATACAAAAAAGCGTTGTAATAATGAAAGATGAACTGGAAAAAGCAAAAGAACAGGTTTTAAACGTTTTGTAAATAAAAATCGCGTAGCGTTGAAAAAAAAGTTTGTTTCATCCGCATTGATAATAAGTACCGCAATAGGCATTCTTTTGTATATCAGCTCCTGTAAAACAGTTGATGTTTTTGAAAGAAATGTACCTATACCTGCTCAGGAATGGCAAAACAGTTTTAAACCTTCTCTTGACTTTGTTATTACCGATACGCTTTCTTCTTATAATATTTATGTTACGCTTAGGCATACGCATGCTTACAACTATAATAATATATGGCTTAACATCAACTATCAACTCCCGGGCGATACGTTAAACAAGCAACGGGTAAACCTTACGCTTGCTAATGAAAAGGGTTGGCTGGGAATTGGCATGGACGATATATATGAAATAAGACAATTAATTACTCCACAACCTTTCAGGTTTAAAAAATCAGGGCAGGCTATATTCACTCTTGAGCAGGTTATGCGGGAAAATCCGCTAAAGCATATTATGAATGCAGGTATACGTGTAGAAAAAGTACAGCACTAATGGCCAGCCTTTATAAAAGAAAGCAGCTTACCATAATTACAATTGCCTATTGGTTTCTTCTTACCTATATTTTAACGGCGCTTATATTTTGGTTTCTCTCATTACTAAGCCAAAGCAAACAAATGGCTGAGTATAAAATGCTGCAGCTTAAAATGGATGCACCTGATTATTTACAAAAAGTGAGCGCCATTGAGGAAGAACAAAAAAAGAAGACTTTTCAATATTTAGGTGAAGGCAGCACGTTTATGTTGCTGATACTGGTAGGAGCTGTTTTTGTATATCGCGCTACCCGAAAACAAATCAGGCTGAACAACCAGCAGCAGAATTTTATGATGGCTGTTACCCACGAGTTAAAAACGCCCATCGCTATTGCCAAGCTGAATCTTGAAACGCTTTTAAAAAGAAAACTGGATAATGCCCAGCAGGAAAAACTGATAGGCAATACACTGAAGGAAGCAGAGCGGTTAAATGATTTATGCAATAACATTTTACTCGCTTCACAAATAGATGCTGGTAATTACCAGATCAACAGAGAAGAGCTGAGCCTCAGCGAATTGGTTTTCGATAGCGCTCATTATTTTAAAACCAGGTTTCCTTCCTTGAATCTTATAGAAAATATGGAAGAAGGTATTTATGTAAAAGGAGACAGTTTGTTGTTGCAACTGGCTGTAAATAATCTTATTGATAATGCTATTAAATATTCGGGGAAAAACAAACCTGTTACTATAAGTTTACTACGGAAAGGAAATACCGCAGAATTGAAAATAATGGATGAAGGAGAAGGTATACCAGATTATGAAAAGACAAGGATATTTGAAAAATTTTACCGTGCGGGTAATGAGAATACAAGACATACCAAAGGAACCGGGCTGGGATTATATCTTACACAAAGAATTATAAAAGATCATAAAGCAACTATAGCGGTTAGTGATAATACTCCATCCGGTTGTATTTTTGCTATTACACTTAATACAACAGAGCCAGATTAGATTATGACCAATCAACAAAAACAGGGATATATATTACTGGTAGAAGACGAAGAAAATTTACAGGAAGCTTTAAAATTGAATCTTGAGCTGGAAGGCTATGAAGTAACCTGCGCCGGAGATGGCTCAGAAGCCCTCAAGAAAATAAGCGAAGGATATTTTGACCTGATAGTATTGGATGTAATGCTTCCGGAAATTGATGGTATTGGAGTTGCAGAAAGCGTGCGCTTAAATAATAATGATGTGCCTATATTAATGTTAAGCGCCAAAAGCAGTAATGCTGATAAGGTGCTCGGTTTAAAAAAAGGCGCTGATGATTATATTACCAAGCCGTTTAACCTGGAAGAACTGTTATTACGTGTACAAAAGCTGATCAATAAAAATAAAAAATTACAGGATAAGGAAACACTTGACGACCGTTACCAGTTTGGGAAAAACCTAATTGATTTTAAAGCACAGTCAGCTACCAACTATAAAGGAGAACCAATAGCGCTTAGCAAAAAAGAAGCGATGCTGCTTAAACTGCTGGTTGAAAATAAAAATGACGTAGTGCCAAGAGAAAAGATTTTGCAATCGGTGTGGGGTTATAATGTATATCCAACCACAAGAACAGTTGATAATTTTATATTGAACTTTCGAAAGTATTTTGAAGAAGATAGTCGCAGTCCAAGGTACTTCCACTCTATTCGCGGAGTAGGGTATAAGTTTACTACCTGATTTATTATGAATTGAGCAAACGCTTTAAGTTTTCTGTGTGTTACGCAGATCAACGCCAACTTCCAGTGTAGATTTTAAATTAACCAGTTAAAAAGTCCATCCCTGCATACAACTCAAAAAGTAGCTGTTGCGTTTTAAAAGTATGTCATTACGTGATCCTAACTTTCAAGTATAATATAAAACCATTTATTTTTCATTTGCCACTCGCCTTCCAGCCATTTATGGATTGATTTACCTTACATCAACAGTTATCAGATCTGATAATACAGTAAAGAAAGTATTAGCGTTTTCTTCACAAAAACGTTAAATTATTAACAAAGTATCTGTTACAAAAGCGTGTTTCATTCGTTACTTTTAAACTAAAGGGATTTGCCCTCGTCATACATCACATAAATCGTTCAGCATATGAAAGCTCTTTACGCCACATTATCAGCATTGTTTATAACACTGATATTTTCTTCCGCCGCGGTTGCTCAAAATGAGTGGCCAAAAACTATTACTACCCCCGATGGAGACCTGATAAAAGTATATCAACTGCAACCTGAATCGTATGCGAATAGCACGTTACAGGCTAACGCGGCTATTTCTATCTTGTCGGATGGAAAAGATGAGCCGGTGTTTGGTATGATATGGTTTAACGCAGATGCGCAAACAAATGGTCAGCAGGTAAACATCCGTTCTGTAACGGTGAATTCTCTGAAACTCCCCAATGAAAATGACCAGGATAAATTAGCTTCAATTCAAAATGCTATTGCAGATGCCATGAATGGCTGGAACCTTTCTGTTCCTTTAAGCGAAATTAATGGTTCACTGCAAATGAGCCAGGAACAAACAAAACTTGCATCCAGTATAAACAATAATCCTCCTAAGATCATGTATGCAAGCAAACCATCTTTGCTGGTGGTAATTGATGGCGCTCCTAAATTTCAGAATAACAGCAAATGGAATGTACAAACCGTAGTTAATACTCCTTTCATTATAATTAAGAACAACAATAGCCAGTTTTATTTATATGGTGGTAAACATTGGTATACCGCTTCTTCAGTTACTGGTCCGTATGCAATTACTACTAACGTTCCAGGTAATCTTGAAAATATTCAGACTGATATAATGCAGGCAAATAAAGACAATAATGTGCAGCAGGAAGAGAGTGATTACGCTATTTCAAATATTATTGTAAGCACAGAGCCTGCAGAACTTTTACAATCAAACGGCGAACCTAATTTTACTTCCGTACAAGGAACCAGCCTGTTGTATGTAAAAAATTCTGACAACGATATTTTTATGGATGTTACCGGTCAGCAGTATTATGTATTGCTTTCAGGTCGCTGGTACCGTTCATCTGCGCTGGATGGTAAGTGGCAATATATCAGTGCCGATAAATTGCCTGGCGACTTTTCAAGAATTCCTGAAGGTTCACCCAAAGACAATGTACTGGCAAGTGTTGCCGGAACCCAGGCTGCGCAGGATGCCGTAATGGATGCGCAGGTTCCCCAAACTGCTAAAGTAGATCGCAGAAATGCTACTGCCGATATTCAATATGATGGCAATCCGCGGTTTGATGATATAGATGGTACAGATCTATCATATGCGGTAAACACTCCTGATTATGTTATCCGCTGGAGAGGTACTTATTACGCAGTAGATAATGGTGTATGGTTTCAATCGTACAGCCCTAACGGACCATGGGCGGTAAGTGCGGAAAGGCCTTACGCTGTGTCGCTTATACCTCCCCGTTACCCTGTATACTCCATGAAGTATGTATATATATATGATGTAACACCCGATTATATTTACATGGGCTATACCCCCGGCTATCTCAATACGTTTGTATATGGACCTACAGTAGTATATGGCACCGGGTATTATTATCATCCATGGTATGGCACACATTATTATGCCCGTCCATACACCTGGGGATTTAACATGCACTACAATCCGTGGACAGGATGGGGCTTTGGATTTAATTACAATCTCGGTTGGTTTAATATGGGCTTTGGTAATTATGGTTATAATCCATGGGGATACTATGGTGGTTGGTGGGGCCCTTCAGTGTACCGCCCATCTTATTGCTGGAATGCTTACCGTGGAGGTTATCGCAATGGTTACTATGGTGGTGGATATTATGGCGGAGGGTATTATGGTCGCAGGGGCAATACAGTTATGATAAATAATAATATTAATATTTACCGTAATAATAATATTTATAACTCCCGCAGAGATGTGGTAACCAGGGATAACCGCAGAATCGCTTCTTACAATAGGGATACGCCTGGAAGAGGATATGGAAATGCACGGCCGGTAGAAAGAAATTCAAATTATGGTAATAACAGCCGGCCAATTGCAGGAAGAAGTAGCCAGGATGGAGGTTTTTCACGTCCTGGTTCACCAAGAACCATAAACAGAGATAATATCACATCAAATAATAATAGTCAATTTGGTTCAAGGCCTTCACGCAGTATAAATGAAGGTAGTGTAAACCGCAATAACCGGATAGATCAGCAACAGCCAGCGCCTAGTCGAAGTAATAATAATCCTAATAACTTTCCGGTAAGAAGACAGATTGCTGAACAGCAAACACAGCAGCCTTCTTTCAGCAGACCTTCGGCTCCGGTAATCCGTCAGGATAATAACAGGCAACCAGTACAACAGCAACCCTCCTTTAACCGGAGTGAGCCAGTACGCAGAAGTTTTGAACCCTCAAGGCAATCCGCGCCACAGCGTAGTATAGAAAGACCTGTGAATATTAATCGTAGTTCAGGCAATGAAGGAAACAGAGGTGGTGGACGCCCTGCAGGCGGAGGTGGGGAAGGTCGTGCCAGAAGAGGATAATATTAATTATAGCCGGTAATGACAAAAGAGAAATATGTAAGTACATATTTCTCTTTTTTTATTTAAAAACAATAGCTTTGCGCTATTATTTTTTTTGGTGCTAGCCCCGTTTAATTCATACTGATACTATATCTTTACCAATAACATCTCAAAACAACAGAAATGAAATTGAAGCATTTTTTACTTTTAGTCATTGCGCCCGCTTTTCTTTTCTCTTGCGTAAGCAGCAAAAAATTTAAAGCAGCTCAGGCTCAGTTAGATTCCTTAAACCAGGCACATACCAAACTTCAGGGTGATTTTAAGCTTTGTGAAGATACAAAAGCAGAAGCTGAACGCCAGAAAGCCGCGTATGAAGCTCAGATTGCTGATTTAAACAAACAGCTTTCTTTTGTAAAAGAAAATAATACTACTGCACTGAAACAGCTGGAAGATCTTTCTGTAATTTCTACTGCTCAGGCTCAAAGTATAAAAAAATCGCTTGAAAATATTGGTGCAAAAGATGCGTATATCCAGGATTTGCAAACCGCAATGGCACGTAAAGATTCTTTAAATATGGCATTGGTAATGAATCTTAAGGGTGCTATAGGTAATCTGGATGATCAGGATATCAATGTAAAAGTTGATAAAGGAGTAGTATTTATTGATATTTCCGACAAACTGTTATTCAGAAGTGGCAGCTATGATGTTAGCGATAAAGCTAAAGAAGTATTAGGAAAAGTGGCCCAGGTTTTAAAAGCTCAACCCGATATAGAATTTATGGTTGAAGGTCATACTGATAATATATCTTACAGCAAAGGAGTTTTGTTAGACAACTGGGATCTTAGCGTTAAAAGATCAACTGCTGTAGTAAGATTGTTACAAAAGCAATATGGTATTCCTGCCGCTAAAATGGCTGCTGCCGGTCGTAGCGAGTATGTGCCTGTTGCAGATAACAATACCGCTGAAGGAAGAGCTGCAAATCGCAGAACAAGAATTGTTATTCTTCCACAGCTCGATCAATTCTTTCAATTGTTAGAACCTAAAAAATAGGTAACATATATTCTTTAATAAAAAAACCATTCTGTAAAAGAATGGTTTTTTTATTAAAATAAGGTATAGTGTTTAGCTATCTTCTGCTTGCTATCAGCAGATTAAGATCAGTATATTTTAAATTAAAACGTTGGCTGAGGTAGATGTTGGTTAATGCTCCTTTAAATAAATAAATACCACTGCGGATATTGAATTTATGCCATACCAGTTTTTCCAAACCACCTTCATCTCCTATTTCTAACAGGAGCGGCATCAGCACGTTGCTGATGGCTTGTGAGGCTGTTCGGGCAAAGCCTGAAGGGATATTAGGGACACAGTAGTGAATAACTCCATGCTTAATAAATACGGGGTTTTCGTGTGAAGTAATTTCAGAGGTTTCAAAACAACCACCTCTGTCAATACAAACATCCAATATCACACTACCCGGACGCATAATAGACACCATTTCTTCAGTTGCCACTATAGGTGTTCTGCCGCCCGAAGAGGATAAGGCGCCAACTGCTACATCACATGTTTTTAGCTGTTTCGCCAGGATCTTTGGTTCAATAACGGAGGTCCATATTCTGCCGCCGATATTGCCTTGCATGCGTTTAAGTTTGTAAATATTATTATCAAAAACCTTAACGCTGCTTCCCATTGCCAACGCTGTTCTGGCAGCATATTCACCCACTATACCTGCGCCAATAATAACCACTTTGGTAGGTGGAATGCCAGATATGCCACCCAATAACATGCCTTTACCATTATTAGCATTGCTGAGATAATTACCCGCTAAAAGCATTACAGCACTTCCTGCTATTTCGCTCATGCTGCGCACAATTGGATTATGCCCTGAATCATCTTTAAAATTTTCAAAAGACAAAGCGGTAATCCGTTTTTCCATCATGCATTGCAGAATGGATGTTTTCATTACGGGCAGATGGATAGGAGAAACAATGGTTTGATCATGTTTTAATAAAGGCAGCTCCTCTTCATTTACAGGAGCAGACTTCATGATCATATCACATTGAAAAACTTCCTTTTTATCGTAAGCAATTTTTGCGCCTGCATCGCTGTAATCTCTTTCAGAAAAATGAGCTCCTTCGCCAGCGCGATGCTCCACTACAACCCTGTGACCATTATTTACCAATACACTTATTGCATCGGGAGTTAAAGCAATACGGTTTTCCTGGAAGGTGTTTTCCCTGGGAATACCAATAAAAAGCTGTGCTTCGCGCGGCTTTATGTCTAAAGTTTCCTCTAGTGTCTCATAGTTGAAAGAAGTAGTTACAATGGGCTTTTCTGCCGGCATACACTGCAAAAGTTTGAGCGGACAATTTACTAAAAATTTATCTGCCAGCGTTAATTTTTAGCAGGCGGGTATTGTGATTGAGAGGTTGAATGTATATATGCGTAGTATTTCCCGGCAAAATAGAGGGTATTTTTTCAGGCCACTCTACAAAACATATACTGCCTGAGTACAAACAATCTTCAATGCCCGCGTTTATTGCTTCTTCTTCGTCTTTAAGACGGTACAGGTCAGTATGAAAAATAAATTTTTGCCTGTCATCTTCCATGTAAGAGTATTCGTTAATTAAAGAAAAAGTAGGACTGCCTACATGCATTGTAACACCTTTTGCGGTACACAATGCAGTAATGAAGGTAGTTTTGCCAGCGCCCATTTCGCCATGAAAAGCGAATATGTTACCTCTTACTTCTTTCCAGAATAGTTGTGCAGCCTGCTGTATATCTGCTAATCTTACTTCTATTTCCATACGAATATTTTATAGTATATGAACCTTAAAACAACAAACGTCAAACTTTTAACCTTTATCTTCTCACGTCTCACTTTTTGTACCATTCGCCACGTTGTTGCAAAGATAATGTTGATTTCACCTGTTAACTGACACGCTGTTGCAAAGATATCCGGGTGTGTATTTAATCATAATTCTTTTGATTAATAATTTTGCAGTATGGAAAATATAAGATGGAAAGTTGAAGGAATGGATTGCTCAAATTGCGCGCTTACGGTAACGCGGTTTCTTCAGAAACAAGGCGCAAACGACATTAAAGTAAATTTTGTAGATGGTGATGTGGCATTTCATATAAACGGCAATGCAACTGTTGAAAATTTACGAAAAGGAATGGATGGATTGGGATATAAGGTAGTGGGTGATCTTGATGTGGTGCAAGCTACAACAACAGGTAAAACAATTAACATTCACCTGAAATATGTATTGTGGTGTTTGCCTTTTACAATAGTGTTGTTACTGCATATGGCGCATGGTATGCTCGGCTGGCATTGGCTCATGAACCCATGGGTGCAATTGGCGCTTTGTACACCGGTATATATAATCGGCATGAGCTATTTTGGCAAAAGTGCTTTAAAAAGTTTGCGCAATGGAATGCCAAATATGAATGTGCTGGTTGCGCTGGGAGCTACAGCAGCATTTGTGTATAGTCTTACAGGTACTTTAATGAACCTGGGAGAAGATTATCTTTTTTATGAAACTACCGCTACTATTATTACATTGGTTTTCTTTGGTAACTATCTTGAATCTGCATCTATACAATCAACACAAAGGGCGCTGAACGGTTTGGCAAAGTCTCAAAAAGTAGTTGCCAATATGATTGCATTTGATGAAAACCACCAGGAGGTAATTATGCCTGTTGATAATGCAGATCTCCGGGCTGGTGATCTCATTTTAATAAAGAGCGGTGAACAAATTCCGGCAGATTGCAAAATATTATGGGGAGATGCCAGTGTAAGTGAAGCTATCATTACAGGCGAAAGCCTACCTGTTGAAAAACATGCAAAAGATATGTTGATAGGTGGCAGTCTTGTAGTAGATGGAATGGTTAAAGCGCAGGTAACTGCCGCGGCGGCTGACTCTGCATTGGCTAATATTGTAAACCTTGTAAAACAGGCGCAGGGTGAAAAGCCGCCGGTGCAGCAAATGGCAGATAAGATCAGTGCAATATTTGTTCCGCTGGTAATAGGTATTGCGGTGGTAACCTTTATTGTTAATTACGTGGTGTTACACAATTTTACGCCTTCTTTAATGCGCAGCATAGCCGTGCTGGTTATCGCTTGTCCCTGCGCGTTAGGGTTGGCTACTCCGGCAGCTATTGCGGTAGGTTTAGGACGGGCAGCCAGAAACGGCGTGCTGTTCCGCAATGCGAAAAGCCTGGAACTGTTCAAAAATATCAGCAGGGTGGTATTTGATAAAACCGGCACACTCACTACCGGAGAACTTACTATTGACAAATGGCAGATTGCTGATAATACAATAGACGAAGAAGCCTTTAAACGCATTGTATTCTCGCTGGAAAAATATTCCAATCACCCCATAGCAAAAAGTATTGCCGCCGCATGGAAAACAAAAGGCGATATCCGGTGGACTAAAATAGAGGAAATAAAAGGGCTGGGTATGAAAGCCATTAGTAAAGACGGAGACGAATACCACGTGGGTTCTTACAAAATAGCTTCATCGCTCACAACAGACAAAACGCATAATGTATATATAGTACGAAACAATGTTTTACTGGGAACAATAGATGTGAAAGATGATATACGGCCGGAAGCAAAAACAGTTATTGATTACCTGCATGGTAAAGGCATTAAAACTTACTTATTAAGTGGAGACAGCGAAGCAAAATGCAAACAGTTAGCTTCAACACTTGGCATTGACATTGTTATGGCAGAACAAACCCCGGAACAAAAGCTGGCAATAATTGAAAAGCTTTCTAATGAAGCCCCTACAGCTATGATAGGCGATGGTATTAATGATGCGCCTGCACTTGCAA
Organism: Agriterribacter sp.; assembly: GCA_044223805.1. Classification (GTDB taxonomy): domain Bacteria; phylum Bacteroidota; class Bacteroidia; order Chitinophagales; family Chitinophagaceae; genus Agriterribacter. The sequence goes on along the minus strand of JBGALP010000017.1, from coordinate 14,297 downwards.
AAGCAACTATCGGTATATCTATGAGCGATGCGTCGCAGGTGGCTATACAAACTGCAGATGTGGTACTGATGAATCACGGATTAAAAAATCTTCCTTTATCACTTGGCTTAGGCAAGCATACCTTTATCACCATCAAGCAAAATCTGTTCTGGGCATTTTGTTATAATGTGGTTGCAATACCATTGGCAGCATTAGGTTTTTTAAATCCTGTTTTTGGCGCTTTGGTAATGGGACTAAGTGATATTATACTTGCTGTAAATTCGGGCAGGTTGTTTGTAAAGAAAGTGGTATAGTGTGCTATAGCAACCAGGTTTCAGCCGTTATTATTTGAGCGTAACTATACTTTTACAATACTGAATACATTTTTCTAATTCTGTTTTTGTATCAGCACCATTGTATTCATATTCAACATTCGCTGGAATTGGCCAGTTATTATCGCGGATTAATGTCAGCACTTGTTTTATCGGCGTATCGCCTTCTCCAAATGGAACATTCATGCCCTGGTTCTTTTTTCTGTCTTTTACATGAATGCAAACAATTTTATCATGGTTTTTGGTAATAAAATCAACCGGGTCAAAATTAGCTGCAACAAAATGACCAATGTCAAGATTAATACGGGTATAAGATGAACAGCCTTCCATGGCTTTTGTAAAACTTTCAGGAGTGGAAAAATCATTCGGTCGGTCAACATTAGAGTGATTGTGCATGCCCACTTTGATTTTATATTTTTGAGCAAACCCATCCATCCGTTTCATAGAAGTAATGGTTGCTGAAGTAGTTAATGTATCTGTGCCTAATGCTTTTGCAATTTTAAAATTCAGCTCCATATCATGATCTGAGGTACTATCGTTCACATTGGCACTATATGCCTGTATTTTTATTCCGGCATCTTTAAATTGTTTATACATACCAGCTATCTCCTGCATATCAAGCTGCCGCTTCCATTTAATAAGTGCATCCTGCCGTTCTTTTAATTGCTCCGCCGTAATATTTTTTGCCCATTGAAATTCCCGTGGTTCAACATGTCCTTGCCAAAGCTCGCAGCTTTTAATACCAAGTTCTTTCATTATTTGTATGGCTTCCTCTCTCGGTTTGTCGCGTAAACTATAGCTTTGAACACCTAATACAAAAGAAGACTTGTGCGGTGTTATGTTTGCTGAAAATACGGAAGGGAGCAAAGAGCCGCTTAAGCCTGTAAGTACCAGTTTACTCCATGCTCTGCGGTTAAATTTCTTTTGTTGCATATGGCGAAAAGATAAATGGTAAGAATAAAAGTTAAGATAAGGATTTTAAAGCATCAATAAAGCAATTAATATTTCTTGAGAAAGTCTTAGGATATGTTTTGTCTTATATCCTCGTAATATGCGGTTAAGAACGCTGTTTAAATGATATTTGCTTTTATTTTATTTTCTGGCAAACATTCATTCCATACTACAATCTAATTGGGGATATACTTCTTTCCGGCCAATGCAGGAAGAAATTATTCAGTCTGTATTAAACGGAAAAGATACACTTGCCATAATGCCCACCGGTGGTGGAAAATCCATTTGTTTCCAGGTGCCTGCTTTAGCCACAAAAGGCATATGCTTGGTAATTACGCCACTTATTGCATTAATGAAAGACCAGGTTGAAGCCCTCAAAGAAAAAGGGATACTGGCTTTATCTATCCATTCAGGAATGCGTTTTACTGAAGTAAAAAAAACGCTGGATAACGCACTATATGGTAATTATAAATTCCTGTATGTTTCTCCTGAAAGGTTGGCTACAACTTTTTTTAAAGAATATTTGCCAGCTTTGCACATTAATTTAATTGCGGTAGATGAAGCGCATTGTATCTCACAATGGGGATATGATTTTAGGCCTGCATACCTAACTATCTCGGATATACGAAAAGAAAAACCGGGAGTGCCTGTACTGGCATTAACCGCATCTGCCACAAAAAAAGTGCAGAACGATATTTGTGATAAACTTCAGTTTAACAATACGCAATTATTCAGGCAGTCGTACGAACGGCCTAATCTTTCTTATAGTGTTATTAACACTGATACGAAGCAGCACAGGTTATTACAGATTGTTGAAAAAGTAGCAGGCTGTGGCATAGTATATTGTCGCAGCAGAAAAAGAACAAAAGAAATGGCTGAGCTTTTGCGCTTGCATGGCATCAGCGCCGACTATTATCATGCCGGGCTTACGCATGCGCAAAGAAGTGAAAAACAGGAAAAATGGTTAAAGAATGAAACAAGAGTAATGGTTTGTACCAATGCTTTTGGTATGGGTATTGACAAACCTGATGTGCGGCTGGTTGTACATACAGATACCCCCGATTGCTTGGAAAGTTATTACCAGGAAGCCGGCAGAGCAGGAAGAGATGGAAAGAAATCTTATGCGGTGCTATTATACAAAGCAGAAGATTTGAGTGACCTGGAGAAAATGCCTGATACACGGTTCCCTTCTCTTGAAGAAATAAAAAAAATATACCAGGCTTTGGTGAACTATCTGCAATTACCTGCCGGCGCTGGTGAAGATCTATATTTTGATTTTGATATCAACGCATTTACAAAGCAATTTAGGTTAAGGCTGCTGGTTACTACTTATGCTATAAAGGCGTTGGAACAGGAAGGTCTGATTGCATATAATGAACAAATATTTCTTCCATCTACAGTAGTATTTTGTTGCAGCAAACAAACCCTGGAAGAATTAGAAAAAACGCATCCTGATGCGGAGCTATACATTAAATTTTTACTTCGCTCGTATGGCGGCATATTTGATGTGCCTACCGCCATAAGTGAAAAACAGATAGCTCAAACTTTGAAGAAAGATATAGTCAGAGTAAAAAAAGTACTTACCTGGCTTAATGATAAACGTATAATAGTATATGATCCTCAAAAAGACACACCGCAAATTCAATTTTTGTATAACAGGGTAGTTACAGATAATCTCACTATCAACACTACCAATTATAATGAAAGAAAAAAAACATTGCAGCAACAGATTGCCGCTATAGTTCAATATGTACATAACCGCGATGACTGTCATGCACAAATAATAGCGCGGTATTTTGATGATTTTAAAGCGCCTGCTTGCGGTATTTGTGATAATTGTTTGGAAAAGAAAAAGAAGGGCAACATCAGCAAAGATGACTTTTCAGTATTGAATGAAAGAATTATGATGGCAGTAAGTAATGCGCCCTTGACTATTAAAGAATTGATGACGGAGCTACAAATTACAGATGAAGCAAAAGTGTGGAAATTAATAGATCATTTGATTGCCGAGAAGGAAATAGAAATGAATGAAGAGACAAAAGCCGGAAAAGTAATGATAAAAAAAAAGGGCCAGGATAAAAATCCAGCCCGTTTTTAAAATCCAATATCCTATGAAAAACCGAGTCAAAGATAGCCATGATAAACATTCTGCCAATACCCTTTTAGTGGTATCTACTTAAGTTTTTCTATGGCATATTTGGTTGGCTTTTATCAAAAAAATGAGATGTTTTATATAATTCTTCATAATGAATTCTTAATTGTCTCAAAACCAACTGCTTTTCTTTTTAGAACTACTTCTGCCCCCCAAACCCAATGCACCTAGCAAACTCCTGGTTATGATAGAAGCTGCGGTTCTTTCTACCTGTTTTGCCACAGGATTATTTAAAACTTTTTCAAGCGTACTCGGTTCCGCTTTTTTTGTAGGCTTATTGTCTTCATCTTCGGCTGATTTTTTTTCCGCCTCTGCTAATTTCGCGGTAATTATTTCATATGCGCTTTCTGCATCAATACTTTGTTCATATTTCTTTACCAGCTTCGATTGCTTTACCAACGCATCTAATTCGCTGTCTGTTAGCACATCCATTCGTGAACGGGGCGAAAGCAACATCGTATGTACCAAAGGAGTTGGAGTGCCTTTTTCATTTAACATCGTAATTAACGCTTCGCCTATGCCCAATTGAGTAAGCAGGTCATCTACTTTATAATAGGTTGTTTCAGGATAGTTTTCCGCCGCCTGTTTAATTGTTTTACGGTCTGCCGCGGTAAATGCCCTGAGTGCGTGTTGTACTTTTAAACCCAATTGGCTTAAAACAGAGGCAGGAACATCCTGCGGATTTTGAGTGCAGAAGAAAATGCCAACCCCTTTTGAGCGGATAAGTTTAATTACAGTTTCAATTTGTTGTAACAAAGCGTCTGTGGCTTCCTGAAAAACAAGATGAGCTTCATCAATAAACAAAACTAATTTTGGTTTGTCAACGTCACCCGCTTCAGGTAACACAGCATATAATTCTGCAAGCAATTGCAGCATAAAAGTAGAAAATAATTTCGGGCGGTTTTGCATGTCGGTTACGCGCAACACATTAATCATACCGCCACCATCATCACTTATCCGCATAAGGTCATCTACTTCAAAAGATGGTTCTCCAAAAAAAACATCTGCCCCCTGTTGCTGTAATTCTATCACCTTTCTTAAAATAGTTCCGGTGCTGGTAGAGGCGATTTTACCGTAGGCTTTTTCTATTTCCGCCTTGCCTTCGTTACTAACGTATTGTAATATTTTAGTAAAGTCTTTAAGATCGAGCAGCGGAATTTTATTATCATCACAATATTTAAAGATCATTGCCACTAAACCCTGCTGCGTATCATTCAGCCCAAGTATTTTTGAAATTAATATCGGTCCAAACTCAGTAACAGTAGCTCTTAAACGAACCCCTTTTTCATTACTCAACGTCATTAGTTCAGCAGGATAGCCTTTAGGCACGTATTCAACGCCAACATAACCATAGCGTTGTTTTATTTTATCGTTCATGGTTCCTGCAGCGGCTATGCCACTCAGGTCACCTTTAATGTCCATCAGTAGTACCGGCACACTGGCATCGCTTAAACCTTCGGCAAGTACCTGCAAGGTTTTTGTTTTACCGGTTCCCGTTGCACCTGCAATTAAGCCATGGCGGTTCATGGTTTTTAGTGGAAGATGTATAACCGAGCCACTCAATACTTCTCCGTTTAATACGGCAGCGCCAATGGGAAAATTTTCTCCCTGAAAAGTATATCCGTCTTTAACCGTTTCTACAAAGGTTTCTTTGTCAGCCATAGGAATTTTTTTAGGGAAGTTAGTGGATTGAATGTATCCGTAGAAATTTCTCTTTACAGGTCTTCTTCTCTTTCCAGCATTAATATGGCGCTTTGTGGAACGATAAAATATTTCTCGTTTTCGTACATTACTTCTGTGGCGCCGCTAATCAAAAAAATAGCAAGATCCCCTTCCTTGGCCTGTAGCGGAATATATTTTACCTGTTCTTCCTCAGGTTTCCAGCTTTCATTTTCTACCGGCATAGGAACGGCGTAACCAGGACCGTGTTTTATTACGTATCCCTGCTGCACTTTTTCTTTTTCCTGAACACCTGGAGGAAGGTATAATCCACTGGCTGTGCGATCATTACCTTGCAAAGGCTTAATCAAAATCCTGTCGCCTATTACAATTAATTTTCTAAACTTATTTTCAGGAGTCAACCGCATAGTTTTTTCTTGCAAAAATAAACATTCGTTAATCTACAGCATCGAATAAAGTATGTGGAGAACTAAAAAAGGTGGTTTAACAAAAAATTATTAGCCTTATCTTACAAAACGGTTAACGAATTGTATTTATTTGTCAATTAAATGTATAAAATATGGAAGCGCAAAAGCATAAAATTCTGTTATGTGAAGATGATCAGAACCTTGGGCTGGTATTAAAAAATTACCTGGAATTGAACGATTACGATGTAACGTTGGAAAGAGATGGACGCCTGGGACTGGCGGCCTTTCAGCGGGAAAAGTTTGAATTGTGTTTGCTTGATGTAATGATGCCCAATATGGATGGATTTAAACTGGGAGAAGAAATCCGGGATATTAATCCTGATATTCCTTTGTTTTTTCTTTCGGCAAAAACAATGAAAGAAGATATTATACAGGGATATAAACTTGGAGCCGATGATTATATTACCAAGCCTTTTGATAGTGAAGTGTTATTGCTTAAAATAAAAGCGATACTTAAACGGAATGAGGAACTCAGCAAAGATGCGGCTAATATAGAATTTGACCTGGGTAACTATCATTTCAACCCTAAGCTTAGAGAGCTAAGTATCACAGGTAAAACACAAACCTTGTCGCCAAAGGAAAACGAGTTGCTTCGTATGCTGGCTGAATATAAAAATGATTTATTGCCACGCGAAATAGCTTTGAAAAGAATTTGGGGAAGTGATACCTACTTTAATGGAAGAAGTATGGACGTATATATTGCCAAACTCAGAAAATATTTACGTGATGACTCTAATATTGAGATCGTGAACATTCATGGAAATGGCTTCAGACTGGTAGTAAACGCTGAAGTGCAGTAAGAAGATTATAGAATAGCAATGAATACAAGGGAAAAGTAAATGCTTTTCCCTTTTGCTTGTATAGGAGTCAATTCAGCCAGGTCGGTACGCATTACCACCTTTAAATGTGTGGTCTGACCTCCGGTGCCGACCCAAACATTTCACGTTTATCGTCTCACCTCGTATGTATATTTAGTAATCAATCACCTGCTCCTGTATCATCTCGGGAATATTACGCCAGTCATATTGCTGATTACGCAACTGTGGTTCAAACCCTGCTTCGCGTATAGCATCCTGCATTGACTTGTACGTAAACCTGTGAGGAGCACCTGCAGCACTCACCACATTTTCTTCAATCATTATGCTTCCAAAATCGTTGGCGCCAGCCTGAAGGCAGATTTGCGCGGTTTTTTTACCCACCGTAAGCCACGAAGCCTGTATGTTTTTTACATTAGGCAACATAATACGGGAAAGGGCTATCATACGTATATATTCCTCCGCTGTAGTAAGATTATGAACACCCCGTATGCGTGTGAGTAAAGTATCTACATCCTGGAAAGTCCATGGAATAAATGCTAGGAAACCTTTTGCATCCACCGGTTTACGGCTTTGTATTTCGCGGATTTTTACAAGATGTTCAAATCTTTCCTGCAACGTTTCTACATGACCAAACATCATGGTAGCGCTTGTGGTGATGTAGAGTTTGTGCGCTTCATGCATAATATCAAGCCACTCCTGTGCGCCACATTTCCCTTTGCTGATGAGTCGTCTTACACGGTCTATCAATATTTCTGCACCGGCACCAGGTAAAGAATCTAACCCAGCCTCTTTTAAAGCCGTCAGCACATCGCGGTGACTCATTTTTTCCAGCTTGCAAATGTGCGCCACTTCCGGTGGTCCAAGTGCATGCAACCTGATATCGGGAAATTCACTTTTGATCTGCCTGAAAGTGTTGGTGTAAAACTCCAGCCCAAGTTGTGGGTGATGACCGCCCTGCAACAGTAATTGATCTCCGCCATACTGTATGGTTTCTCTTATTTTTTTTCTGTAGGTATCCATATCCGTTATGTAGGCATCCGCATGACCAGGTATGCGGTAAAAATTACAAAACTTGCAATTGGCTATGCATACATTGGTAGTATTAACATTGCGGTCTATCTGCCAGGTAACCTTGCCATGCGGTACTTGTATCTTCCGCAGTTCATCAGCCACATACATCAATTCGGCCAATGCCGCATGTTGATGTAAGAATATGCCTTCCTCAACAGTAAGAAACTCAAAACCGAGTGCTTTTTGTAGTATATCTCCAACATTCATAATGCGCAAAAATACTAACATTATGAATGATGAACGGCGTCAATTTGTATGCATAAATGGATTAAATTTATACAGCCATATATGAAAAAAAACTTTACCAGTTGCTTATTGCTTACTCTTTCTTTAATATCGGGGCTTGCTTTGGCCGGGCAGGAAATATTTGCTGGTGCGCCTTCAAAACTTATTACACATTTTAAATTTCAACAGTTCAGCGGTGGGGTGGTTATTTTACAGGGACAGGTAAACGATTATAAAGACACATTGAATTTTATATTGGACACAGGAAGTGGTGGTATTTCGCTTGATTCTACTACGGTACTTAATCTTGCCATTCCCACACAACCAAGCGACCGCACAATCAGAGGTATAGCGGGGATAAGAAGAGTAAATTTTTTATACAATGCTACGCTTCGTCTTCCGGGGCTGTCTGTAGATAGCCTTAATTTTCATGTGAACGATTATGAAATTTTAACCAGCGTTTACGGTGTAAAAATTGACGGCATAATAGGCTTGAGTTTTTTCAGCCGTTACATTGTTGATCTTAATTATGACAGTCTTACCATATCTGTATATACTAAAGGAGATTTTAAATACAGGAGAGGAGGGCATCTTTTAAAGCCGCTGCTTACATCCATTCCTATTATTCAATCCAACTTTAAAGACCGCGATAAGTTTAATGCCAGGTTTTATTTTGATTCGGGTGCGGGATTATGTTTTTTAATTTCAGAAGATTATGCCAGTGACAGCGTAGTGCTCAATCCTAAAAAGAAGCCATTTCTTACCCAGGCCGAAGGACTTGGCGGCAAAATGCAAATGCATTTAACTACCATAAAAGAAGTAAAAATAGGTCCGTATCGTTTTCGTAATGTGCCTACCTATATTTATGAAGACTTATATAATATCACTGCGTACCCTTACCTCGCGGGTTTAATAGGCAATGATTTATTAAGACGATTTAATGTAACCTTCAATTATCCCAAAAAAGAAATTCATCTTACGCCTAATTCTCATTATTACAGCCCATTTGATTATGCCTATACCGGACTTGGAATTTACATAGTAGAAGGCAAAATTCAGGTGGAAGATGTGATAGCTGGTTCGCCTGCTGAAAAAGCGGGCTTTAAACCGGGTGATGTGGTAGTAAGTATAGGCAATAATTTTTCTAACAATATACAAGCGTATAAAAGCATATTGCAATCTGCAGGTGAAAAATTAAAGATCATAGTGAACCGCGATAATAACCTCATCATCCTTACATTAAAACCTCAGAGTATACTCTGATCAGGTGCATTCCATTTTATTTCCCATCTTTGCACCTCGTTTTACGATACGGAACAATACAAAGTATGATACAATTTGAACAGTTTGTTTTACAGAATGGATTAAGAGTGGTGGTACACGAAGATCATTCAACGCCGATGGCGGTAGTGGATGTGATGTATGATGTAGGCGCGAGAGATGAAAATCCGGAGAAAACAGGATTTGCACATTTGTTTGAACACCTGATGTTTGGTGGTTCTATCAATATACCATCTTACGATGAACCATTACAGTTAGCCGGCGGTGAAAACAATGCATATACTACCAACGATCTTACCAATTATTATTGTCAGTTACCTGCTGAAAATATTGAAACTGCTTTCTGGCTGGAGAGCGACAGGATGTTGAGTCTTGCATTTGGAGAAAAAAGCCTGGAGGTGCAGCGGAAAGTGGTAAGTGAAGAATTTAAAGAACATTACCTTAATAAACCTTACGGCGATGTGTGGCACAAAATGCGCAAACTTGCGTTTGATGTTCATCCTTATAAATGGATGACCATAGGCGCTGAATTGAGCCATATAGAAAATGCTACGCTGCAGGATGTAAAGAATTTTTTCTTTAAACATTATACTCCTGTTAACGCCATACTTGTTGTAGCAGGTCATGTAACACTGCCGCAGGTAAAGCAACTTGCGGAAAAATGGTTTGGTGATATTCCTGCCGGAGAAAAATATGAACGTAATATTCCGCAGGAACCACAACAAACGCAGCCACGCCGGCTTGAAGTAAAAGCCAATGTGCCGTTAGATGCATTGTATAAGTGCTGGCATATATATCCGCGGCTTGATAACCGTTATTATATTTCAGACCTGATAACAGAAATTTTAGGTGGAGGCGGTTCATCAAGACTGTTCCAGGCACTAGTAAAAGAAAAACAATTGTTCAGCAATATTGAGTGTTATCATTTTGGCACCACAGATGCCGGCTTGCTGACTATAGAAGGTAAATTGGTGAAAGGCGTAACCATGCAGGTTGCAGAAGCCGCCATTGATGAAGAGCTTAAAAAAATAAAAACATTACTGGTAGAGGAAAAAGAATTACAGAAAGTAAAGAATAAAACAGAAAGCCTGATTGCTTTTGAAGATATGAGCCTGATGAACAGAGCGAATAGTCTTGCATTTTATACATTGCTTGGTAACACCGCTATGATTAATGAAGAGTTATATAAATACCAGGCGGTAACATCAGCAGATATTCAACAGGAAGCCAATATTATTTTCGATTCCAGCAACAGCAACACTATGTATTACTACAGCAATAACTAGTGTGACCTTAAACGTAAGAGGTGAGAAGATAGACGTGAGATGTTTACATTTATCATTTCACTTTTCACGTTTGATGTCGCTTCGGCTTAGTGTAAAGAAACGCAATACTTTTTATCAGAAAACAATAGCAAGTGATGATTGACAGACAAATTGCTCCCCCCATTAAAGACGCAATAGAGTATAACCTCGAACTTAAACCATACCAGAAATATACGTTAGATAACGGTGTAGAAGTATATGCAATAGATGCAGGAGCTGAAGAGGTGATTCAGTTAGAACTGGTATTTCACGCAGGCAATTGGTATGAGCAGCAGAATCTTGTTGCTGCCACTACTAATCATTTGCTGAAAAACGGCACATCCACAAAAAACGCTTTTGCACTTAACGAACATTTTGAATATTACGGCGCTTATCTTAACCGCAACTGTCATAATGAAACGGCCACTATAAATCTTCACAGTCTTACCAAGCATTTAAAAGAATTGTTGCCTGTAATAAAAGAGATGATTACAGATGCTACTTTTCCACAAACAGAACTGGACATTTATAAACAAAACGTAAAGCAACGCCTTGAGGTAAATTTAAAAAAGTGCGACTTTGTGGCTAACCGGCTCATTGATGAATATTTATTTGGAATCAATCATCCGTATGGTAAATACAGTTCCACCATTGCTTACGATGCATTACAGCAAGAGCAACTGAAAGCATTTTATGCCGACTATTATGTAAATGGCAATTGCGTAATATTTGTTGCAGGTAAATTGCCTGCTGATATTCAGCGCCAATTGAATAGCAATTTTGGCAATATTCCTTTAAACAAAAAGGCACTGCCTGTTATTGTTCATCCTGTTCAGGCCGCAGCAGAAAAAAAATACCGGATTGCTAATGATAAAAACGGCGTACAAGGCGCTATCCGCATCGCGTCAGATTTTCCCAACCGTCATCATCCTGATTTTATAAAAGCACAAGTACTGAACACTTTATTTGGCGGATATTTCGGATCGAGATTAATGAGTAATATAAGAGAAGAAAAAGGATATACTTACGGTATACATAGTTACCTGCAAAGCCACGTGCAGCAAAGCGCCTGGATGATCAGCACCGAAGCCGGCAGCGAAGTATGTGAGGCAACGGTTACTGAAGTATACAATGAAATGGAAAAATTAAGGAATGAACCTGTGGATGAAGAAGAATTATTGCTCGTAAAAAATTACCTTATCGGCACCCTTCTCGGCGACCTCGACGGACCATTCCACATTATCGGAAGATGGAAAAGCATTATCTTAAATGGTCTTGGAGAAGATTATTTTAATAAATCAGTAGAAGGCATTAAAAGTATTACTACAGCAGAGATTCAACAATTGGCTAATAAATATTTATTGCCGGAAAGGTTTTATGAATTGGTGGTGGTGTGAGATGAATCAATTTGGTAGATTAAAAAAGGCTGACTCATAAGAGCAGCCTTTTTTAATACTATGGGCCTGATTTATTATTATTTATCCCACCAAAGCTGACTGGTGAGTGTTCTTCCTTTAGGTGTATTGCTATTATATCTTATTTCTTTGCTGGGGTATACTAAAGCTCTTGGAATTTTTCCTCCGGTAACATTACCACTGGCTGCTGTTAAATCTGGTATACCAGTTCTTCTCCAATCAGTCCATGATTCGGACCTTAAGAAAAGAGCGATATATTTTTGTGTCATGATATCTTCAAGTGTTATGTTGGAAGCAGTTTTTTCAACAGAAGCCGCATATGCGTCATTATCCAACACATAGGCTAGGTTGGCTTTCACACCTTCGTTATAAGCCGCGGCGGCAGCATCTTTGTTTCCTTTTTGAAATTGTGCTTCTGCTTCAATGAACTTTAATTCATAGTATGTCATTAAAGGCACCGGAGAGTTTGGTGATCCATAAAAACTGCCAAGCAATGTATTATCGTCAGCATCATAATAAGCACCATATCTTGGGTCGCCTGAATCTTGTAATAAGGTTTGAAGATATCCATCGTAAGTAATGTCACCTCTTTGATCATTAAATTGATAGGTGGGATTTGAGGAATTAACACTTGTGCCGGTAAAAGGAACAATAGCGTTATCACCGTTGGCCGCAAAAGCATCTGGAATTTCAGTTATCACCGAATCATAATAAGCTGCGTTCACTTTAACGAGATGAATGAAACTTCTAGCTTTAAGAGCATGAGCAAACATTTTCCATTTATCCATATCTCCACCATAAATATAATCTTCACTACCGGGTACAGCAGCACCAGCATCTCCAGACTCAATTTCGGCTATGCTTGAATTTAATAGACTTAGCACCTGGGTATAAATTGCTTCCTGTGAATCAAATGCAGCGTTTTTACTTTCATTCCCTTTGAACGCTTCTGTATAGGGGATGTCACCCCACAAATCGCTTGCTCTTTGCAGGAAGTTGGCCATTAATATTTGGCCAACAGCATGATAATATTTTTGATTCAGATCACTTGCTTTTGCAATCAAGTCGTAATTGTTGTTCATCAAACCTGAATAAAATCCAAAGCACCACATATAATCAACGTCATCAGGTGATATATTATAAATGCCTGCAGAGTAAGACGGGTTGGCTGCGCCAGTTACCTGCTGAGTAAAAATAGAAGGAAATCTTGATTCGTCTCCACCATACTCATACCCCGAAGCAAGTATAATGGGCGCGAGCATTAATGACGGCGTTGGATCTTTAAGCTGAGTGGGATCGTCGTTTATGCCATCATAAAAATATTTTTTAGTGCACGAAGACAAACCAACTATTGTAAGTAGTATTACTGTTATATAAAATTTATTGTTAGAATATTTCATAGTAATCTTTTTATTGGTCAGAAAAAATAATTGGTCAAATTAAAACTTAAGTTTAAGATTTGCCCCGAAAGATGCTGTTCCCGGCATATTAAAGTAATCAATTCCTTGCGCACTTGTTGCACCTGTTAAGCTGGTTTCAGGATCAATTCCCTTGTAAGGTGTCCAGACAATTATATTTCTGACAAAAATATTAATAGAAACGCCTTTCAAAAATTTACCTCCGTTAAATAATGATGTTGGTAAATCGTACCCTGCGCTGGCTTCTCTTAATTTTATATAAGAAGCATCTTCTATAAATGCTTCATTCAAATTTCCAAATCCACCACCATTGCCCTGGTACCAATCCTGATTAAGTGCAACCGCATTTTTATTCACCGCACCGGCACCAGCAACTTCGTTTCCATTACCGTCGTTATGCACTAATTCTCCTGCATCATTTAAATGCCCTAATACGCCTTGGAACAAATGCATTTCACCTCTGTTATTTGTATTGTCAGATGTACCTATGGCAGATAATGATCCCCTGGTTCCATTCCACATCATTCCTCCGTGTTTCCAATCGAACAATGCATATAATGAAAACCCTTTGTATGAAAGCGTGTTTCCGAAACCAAGCATGAATTTGGGATTTGTATTCCCTAAAAACTTCTGAATGGCAGGAGCTATGGGATAATATTGAGCATCACCAGAACGGTCTTCAACAACAATATTGCCATTTCCATCTCTTTCGTAGCCATAACCAAAAATGGAAGCAGCTCCATAGCCTGCTATCTGGGAAATAGTAGTTCCGGTAAATCCGTTCAAATCAATTTGCTCTACACCCTCAGCTAATGTTAGTATTTTATTTTTATAGCTGCTGAAGTTTACAAATGCATCCCATCTAAAGTGAGGCCCCTGAACAGGAGTTGCAGTCAATTGTAATTCTATACCTTTTGTTTCTATAGAACCAGAGTTAATTACCTGTGAATTGTACCCTGTACTTGATGCCAGTGGAGCCGTAACAATTAGATCTTTACCCTTTGAGTAGTAACCGGTCACGTCTAAGCCAATTCTGTTATGAAAAAACTTTAAATCTAATCCGCCTTCATACGAAATAGTTTTTTCTGGTTTTAGATTAGGATTGCCGAGTGTAGTTACTCTACCAAAGCCAGCAACACCATCATTAGGATATGTTATACCAGAAGTATATCCATCAGAAAAAGTTGCTTTTGTGTAATAACCA